>NZ_JBMCZA010000107.1:31745-41250 GCF_048654705.1 Nocardioides sp. CPCC 206348 | reverse complement strand
CCGCCTACTTCTCGCTCGTCGACACCGACATGATCAAGCACGGTGTCGACAACGACGACGTCGTACTCGAGCTGCTCTCGACCCTGCCGAAACCCATGCTCAAACGCGTCAGCCCGGCCTCCGCTGCGAACGCCGTCGTCGACGGGCTCGAGCAGAGATCCGTGCGCGTCATCCACCCCGAGGTGTGGCGCCCCGTTTCGACGCTGCGAGGCATCCTCGGCCCCAGCCTGGATGCCAAGTTCGCCGTCGACCGCCGCATCCTCGACGTCCTCGCCCGCCTCGACGCACGCTCGACCCCGACCGCCTCTGCCCACGCATCCCGCACCACCGACGAAGGAAACTGACATGACGACCTGGCGAGACACTCCCACCAAGACCGTCACGATCGACGGGACCCCGTTCGCCTACCGGCAGCTTGGCGACACCTCCGGCGTACCGGTGGTCTTCCTGCACCACTTCACGGCAGTCCTGGACGACTGGGACCCGCGGATCATCGACGGCATCGCTGCCCAGCATCACGTGATCGCGTTCGACAACCGCGGCGTCGGCTCGACCGGCTCCAAGGTCCCCAACGACATCGAGCAGATGGGCGCCGACGCGATCGCGTTCATCCGGGCGCTGGGGTACGACGAGGTCGACCTCTTCGGGTTCTCGCTGGGTGGGGCCGTCGCTCAGATGGTCGCACTCCAGGCGCCCGACCTGGTCCGACGGATGGTGCTCGCCGGCACCGGCCCCCGGGGCGGCGGCGGCATCTGGAAGATGCCGTTCATCGTGGGCGGTGCCTACGCCAAGGCGTTCGCGACCCGCAAGGACCCACGAAACTTCCTGTTCTTCCCCCGCAACACCGAGGGAAAGAAGGCGGCGAAGGAGTACTTCCCGCGCCTTGCCGAGCGCACCCAGGACCGCAGCCGACCGATCTCCCGGCAGGCGGGCGTTGCTCAGCTGCGGGCCATCACCGCAGGTGGCCTGCACGCCCCCGACGACCTGTCGGTCATCAAGGTGCCCGTCCTGGTCGCCAACGGTGACCACGACCTGATGGTCGCCAGCGAGCACTCCGCCGACATGGCCCGTCGACTCCCCGACGCCAAGCTGGTCGTCTATCCCAACTCGGGTCACGGCGGCGTCTTCCAGCACCACGAGGAGTTCGTCCCTGAGGTCCTTGCCTTCCTGGCCGACTGACCTTCCATGACCAACCCATCACCCGAGCTTGGAGCAATCACATGCCAGCTGTACTAGTGACCGGTGCCAGCCGAGGGATCGGCCTGGCGATCACCCGACACATGAGCGATCTCGGCTGGGACGTCTACGCCACCGCTCGATCAGCCGCTGATCTCCTCGACCTCGACCAGTTGCCGAACGTGCATCCCATCCAGCTGGACATCACGGACCGGTCCGCCGTCGCGGCTCTGCACGAGCATCTCCCGCCCGCTCTCGACGGCGTGATCAACAATGCCGGCATCATCGTGCAGGGCCCCGTCGAGGCCACCTCGATCGATGACCTGAACCGGCAGTTGGACGTCAACGTCACGTCCCAGATCGCGGTGACCCAGGCTGTGCTTCCGCAGATCCGGGAGGCCCGCGGCCGGGTCGTGTTCATGTCCTCGGTCAGCGGATTGATCACCCTGCCGGGCACCGGCGCCTACAGCGCATCGAAGTACGCCCTCGAGTCACTGGCCGATGCGCTGCGGATGGAGCTGCGCCCCTGGGGGATCCGGGTCTCACTGATCGAGCCCGGGCCCACGCGCACCGACATGTGGGGAGACGCGCTCGACGACTACGACCGCATGACCAAACAGCTGAGCCCCGCACATGGTGAGCTGTACGCCTCGCACCTGGTCGGCACCCGCAAGCTCCTGGGCCGCATGCAAAAGCTCGCCGGCGATCCCCAGAAGGTCGTCTCGGCTGTCGACCGTGCACTCACCTCACGTCGCCCGAGGCGTCGCTACCGCACCGACAACCTCAGCCGCGTGCAGCTCGCGCTAACGTCGGTCACCCCGACCGCCGTCAACGACGCGGTGCTCGCAGCCGCCACCACGTCCAAATGAGCACCGTCGAGTCGTCCCCTGCCGCCGAGAGGCGTAGCCGACGACGCCTGCAGTGGACCCTCGCGGTGCTAGCAGCCGTCCCGGCCGCCAGCGCCGGACGCGAGTTAGTTCTCGGCCCTCAAGGAGTGCCAGGCGGATCGCCGGACGTGACCCCGACGGTGGACAGCGCGCTCCGCTACGCCAACGTGTTCAAGTTCGCCGTAGGACCTGTCATCTGGTCCCAGCTCGGACGGGTCGAGCGATCACCCGGCGTGACCTACGCGCTGGCCAGCCTCTTCGTGGGCGGATTCGCCCGTCTGAGGTCCTGGCAGCAGCGGGGACGGCCCCACCCGGTCACCGTGGGAGCGGTCGTGCTCGAGATTGCCGCACCACCGCTGTTGATCGCCTGGCAGCGGCGCATCCGCACCCGCTCGCGTCGACGCAGCACCAATGCCACCGCCCGACGAGATGGCCGTGAGTGAGCCCGTCGAGGCCCTGTACCCGCAACTGCACCGCACTGCCTGAACGCCCAGAGCGTTAGAGATCACGGACGGAATCGTGGGAGGCCTTGGCGCGCTCGGCGCTGTCGCCGTGTCCCACGAAGACGCAGACCGTTAGTGGCTGCAGCCGCTCGTGAACGGGGTCGCTCAAGTGCGCGAAGTGGCCCGCCAGTTCCAGGGTGACGAAGCCGTGGACACAGCTCCACAACTGGTCGGCGATCAGTTCTGGGTCTTCCTCGGCGCGAACTCGGCCGCCGTGAACCAGGCGTGTAGACGCCTGCACCAGGCGCGCGTACGCCGCCCTGAAGGCCTGCGTGCGCCTGTCGTCGCGTCGAGGTTCCGAGGGGCGATAGCTCCCCCGTGTGGAGAGACCGAACATCAGGTCGTAGAGATGCGGGTTGGCTCGCGCGAGCCGGCGCGTGGCCAGCGCCATCTGGAAGAGGTCCGCCACAGGATCGTCACTGGCGGAGGTGGAGTCGAAGGCCCGAGCCAGTTCCACGAACCCCCGATCCACGACCGCCTGGAACAACTCAGGCAGCCCGCCGAGGTGGTAATAGACCGCGCTCGTGGAGACCCCGGCCGACTCGGCGACCGATCGAGCCTTGATCTCCGACGGCCCTTCGGTGGCAAGCAGTTCGATGGCGGCATCGACGAGTTGCTCGGCGACCTGTGCTCGGGTCGCGCGGCTGGCTAGCTCTCGGCTGGCGGTCGGCAAGTGATGGGCCTTTCGAGGGTTGTTCGGGCTCGGGGGTTGTCATCTGTGACGACGACCACTAGCCTCTCGTATAACGAAGTTTAGAACAAGGTTTCACAAGGATGATGATGATGACACCTTCCGAGCACGGCGACAGGCCAGGCATCCAGGTCGAGGATCTGGGCGGTGGTGTGCTGCTCGCGCGCTTCACCCGCAGTGAGCTCGGGCTGTTCGGCCGCGACGACGCCCCAGAGCTCGTGGCACTGGTCGAGCGCGCAGACCGTGACCCAGAGATCCGCGCTGTGGTTTTCACTGGCTCGCACCCGGACCGATTCATCAGCCATGCGGACCTGGCCTGGCTGCAAGAGGACGGTTCGGTGATTCCTCCGGTGAGCCGCAAGATCACCAGCTCAGTGGCAAGGATCGCGCGTCAGCTCAACCGAAACCGGGGTTCCCGATGGATGGCGCGCAAAACCCCGATGACCGGGGCGCTCCAACTCGACGCCATGCACAAGTCTCTGTCGCTGATGACCACCAGCTCGACAATCTTCGTCGCTGCTCTCAACGGCTCGGCGCTGGGCGTGGGCGCCGAAATCTCCTGGGCCTGCGACCTTCGTCTGATGGCCGAGGGTGACTACGTCATCGGGCATCCCGAGGTCCTGCTCGGCTTTGCGCCAGGCGCCGGGGGCACCCAACGACTGCCTCGGTTGATCGGTTCGCACCGGGCACTGGTGGCGATCCTGGAGGGCAAACCGTTCCCCGCCGAGGAAGCGCTCGCTCTCGGCGTGATCGACGAGATCGTCCCGTCCACTGACCTGATTGCCCGGTCGGTCGAAAGGGCGACACATCTCGCGGCGCGGACACCTCAGGCGATCGCCGCCATCAAGCGTGCCGTGAACGTGGGTGCTTCGCTGCCGATGGCCAAGGGTCTGCACCTGGAGCGGACCGAGTTCCTCGCATCGCTGCCGCAACGGGCGGCACAGGAGATCATGCTGAGCTACCTCCGTGACACCGCCAAACAGGGTGAGCTGCCGCTCTACCAGCCCGGCGGATACGCCGCCGCTCTCGAGCACGGCAACGCTGCAGTCGAAAGCCAACGTGAGGAAGTGAAGTGATGGCACGCAAGCCAAGAAGGGGCTTCAGCCGACGCACCGTGGAGTTCCCGTCCGGCGACTCCTACTGCACGGCCTGGCTGTACCTACCTGACAATCCTGGCGATGCGACGCTGCCGGCGGTGGTGATGGGTCATGGACTCGGCGCGACGCGAGAGATGGGTCTGGCACCGTACGCCGAGAGGTTTGTGGCGGCCGGGCTCGCCGTCCTGGTGTTCACCTATCGCCACCTGGGCGACAGCGGCGGCGAACCACGCCAGGTGCTGTCGATGGCACGCCAGCTCGCCGACTGGGACGCCGCCCTGGAGTACGCCGCCGACCTTCCGGAGGTGGACCGAAACAGGATGGCCGTGTGGGGGAGCTCCCTCGGCGGAGGCCACGCCATCCGTGTCGCCGCCCGGCACCCGGAGCTCCTGGCCGCCGTCGCCCAGTGTCCCTTCACCGACGGCTTGGCGTCGGCGGCATCGCTTGGCATCCGCGAGACTCTGGTCATTTCGCGCTTCGTCCTCCGCGACCTCGTGGCAGCGGCCCGCGGCAAAGACCCGGTCACGATCCCAGTCGCGGCGCCTACCGGCCAACTGGGCCTGATGACCGCCCCGGATGCACTGCCCGGTATGCACGCGCTGCTCCCCGCCGACTTCGAGTGGGTCAACCACGCTGCGGCCCGCAGCGTCGCCAGCCTGATCCGCTACCGCCCCGGCCGATCGGCCAAACGCATCGAGATCCCCATCCTCATCTGCATCAGCGAGACCGACTCGGTTGCACCACCCGCACGGACCGAGCGCTACGCGCGTCAGGCGCCACGAGGAGATGTTCGGCTGTACGACGCCGGACACTTCGCCTTCTACATCGGAGAGGCATTCGAGCAACTCGCAGCAGACCAGACTGAGTTCCTGGTCAGTCACCTGCAAGCCGTTCCGACTCTGCGCGCTGCTTCCGCGCCGGCCCCTAAGGCCAGGTAGCCGAAATGTCCGACGGGGCGCTCCGGTTGGTGTTGTGGTTCCTCGGCCACTGCATCGCCCAGGGATCCCGGTTCATGCCGTCGGTGCGGTCGCAGATCACCCGCACGCTGGTCTTCGAGCTGTCCGCGGGGGAGAAGGTCGCACGGCACTGGGCTTTCGACGGACCGCAGCGCCGCGCGACGACCACTCAACGTGGACCGGCGGCAGCCGCGGACTGCACGGTGCACTTCGACTCGAGTGCGCAGGCACTTCGCGCGCTGGTCTCGTCACGGACAGTCGACAAGGTCGTCGCTGGGCTCCACGACGGCACGGCGCAGCTGCAGGGGAGTGCGTTCGTCCTGCTGTGGTTCTACGGACTCACTCGCAAGTTCGTGAAGCTCGGCCGCTCCAGCGGCCCTCGCTACCGGCTCCCCGACCCCTACCTTGCTCACGATCCGGCGGCCTGCGGAGCAGAGACCATCATCGTCGAGCCGGCGGTCGTACGCCTCGATCCTGCCTGGACGGACGCCTGGCGCGCACGCTCGACCCTGTTGCAGGTCAGGTCGACCACCGGCGAGCCGGTTCTGGAGCCATGAGATGAGCCACTACTCGCTCGAGACCTCGACGCCCTCAACCGGCTTGAACGACCGCTCCCTCGGTTGGCTCAGGTTCATGTGGGACAAGGCCACCACAGACGATGACTGGTCCGACCAGGGCGAGCCACACCAGTGGTGGGACCGCTACAGCGAGCCCCCGATGTGCGCGTTCCCGCGATTCGACATCGCCGAGATGGCCTACGTCCTCCCCATGATGGTGGAGGCGACTCCCGCGTGGCGGGAGGGCTACACCCGCATCCTCGACGAGCTCGCGAAGCGCTACGTGACGTTCTGGGGTGGCATCGACTGGAACACCCTGATCGGACCCGACCCGAACGTCGACAGGTACCCCCCCGAGTGGCTGACGGTCGTGCCCGAGCACCTTCGCGGCCGGTACGCCCTCCCCGGCTGGACCGGGAACGGCATCGAGCCCTGGGGGCTACAACCGGACCCGGTCGGATGTGACGGCAACCTTTTCTACCGAGGCTGGCTGAACCTCCTACTGAGCATGCGCCACTACGTGTCCGGGCAAAGGCCGGAGACAAGACCCTTCGACGTGACCGGCTACCAGAACCGGCAGTTCACCTGGACCCACGAGCGCATCGCGAAGTTCATCTCCGCGCAACTGGTGGCTCGACCCCAGGGCGCGCACTGTGAGAACACCAAGATCTGGCCGTTCTGCATGAGCGCGGCCGGGCTGGGCCTCAAGCTCTACGACTCGTTGCTCGACACATCACTCAATGAGCCCTTCCTCGACTGGGTGGGGTACGCCGAGAAGCACTACATGGGCCGCGACCGCAAAGGCCGCATCGACTGGGTGGCCTTCTACTACGACCCGATCGAAGACGCGACGATGACCTTTCCGGGGCCGGTCAACGGCTACAGCGCATTGGTTCTCCTGCACTACCTCTACCCGCAGAACCCTCAGCTCGGCCTCGACCTGTACGAGTCGGCGATGCGGCAGCTCGGCTGGAGCAACCCCAAGGTCCCGGTCATCCAGCTGGCCGACGATCCACAGCTGCTGTCGACGGCGCTGTGGATGGCGCGTGAGATCGGCGACACCACCACCTGGGAACGTCTGCGGGAGGTCTCAGAAAACCAGTTCGAGCCGCGGTACTTCGGCGAAGGAGACAGCCGCTTCGCCTTCTGGCTGGGGGAGTCGTCTCCATGGCCGCGGGGTCAGATCAACGCCACCATGATGATGATCGAATGCGCCGAGCCCGGTGCGTGGTCACGCGTGTTCACCTCCCCGAACACCACGATTTACGACGAGCCAACCGTGCGTGACCTCGACTACCCGCTGATCGGCGTACGACGCACGCATCACGATGCCCAGCGCCGGGTCCTGCAGATCGACACCTTCGCCGCGACCCCGTCGCAACGGGGAAGCCAGACGACCTTCACCGTCGACAACCTGCCGCCCGGCCCTTCCGTATCGCTGGAAGTGGATGGTCGCAGTTGCGACACCTGGCGCCGTACCGCCCCTGGAGCCGTCGCGATCGACCTCACCATCGACAGCCATCGCATCAGCCTGACCTACGGCTGACCGAACCGCTTGCCACCCCAACCCGACGAAAGGCATACCGATGAGCACCAACGCCATCCTGGCCCAGCGACTGACCACGCTTCTCGGCCTCACGCGCCCACCAGTCGCGGTGAGCTTCGATGCCCCTGCCGCCGAAGCGGCCTCCCCGATCGCCGCGCAACCAGCCGGCTGCTGCTTCTGGACACCCGCGCAGCAGCAGCGTCTCGACACCGTCGCTGCAGACCACGCGAACTGCAGCGTTGGCAGCTACACCCACGGGCTGATCCCCCTCGACCTGGCGGCCTCCGGCGCCGACACTGCCGCCCTCGTGGGCAGTGGCTGGGTCGCGGAGGAGGACCTGATGAATGCCGCCGCGCTCCCGTTCCAGCCAGGCTCCATCACCTACCAGCCACTGGCCGAAGCGGAAGACCCGGACGTGGTCCTGGCCCAGCTCTCGGCCACAGGGTTGATGACCCTGCTGGGCGCGGTCCCCGAACTCACCCTCGCCCGCAAACCCCAGTGCGTGATCGTCCCTCTCGCCGCCGCTGGACAGGTTGCCGTGAGCCCGGGCTGCGCAGTCAGCCGCACGCGCACCGGCCTCCCGGATGAGGAACTCACATGCGCGATTCCAGCGCGGAATCTCGAGTCGATCATCGAGCGCCTGGAAGCATCAACGACCTCCGACCGAGTCGTCAGCGAGTTCGCGGCCGCTGACATGGCACGCAACTTCGCCACGGTCTGAGCGGCGCTCTCGTGGACGCCGCCAGCGCACTGATTCCCATGTTCGTGTTCATGCTGACCCCTGTCTTGATCCCCGTCGTCGTGGAGCTTGTCGGGAGGGTGTCTGACGGCGTCGGCAGGAGATCCAGGCGAAAGCGCCGCCCCGCCGCGCGCCGGGTCCGGCAGGTAGAGGCGGACACACCCCAAGTCATCGCATCGTGATCTCGCACTCGGACCTACTTGCACGTTGATCGGCCACATCAGGCTCACGTTTTCCCATAGGAGTGTCATGTTGAATCTCTCGGTCCTGCTCGAGGACTCTGCCCGCAAGTACCCCGACCGTGACGCGGTTGTGCTGGGGGACACCCGGCTCACCTATGCCCAGGTGAACAGCGCAGCGAATCAGGTTGCGAACCTGCTCGTCAGCCGGGGCATCCAGCCCGGTGACAAGGTGGCGCTGAGTTGCCCGAACTTGCCGTACTTCCCGATCGTGTACTACGGGATCCTCAAGGCCGGCGGTGTGGTGGTTCCGCTGAACGTTCTGCTGAAGGGCCGCGAGGTGGCCTACCACCTCAAGGACGCCGACGTGAAGGCCTACTTCGCGTTCCAGGACACCCCGGATCTGGCCATCGGCGCCGAAGGGTACGCCGGCTTCCAGGACTCCGAAGCCGAGCACTTCTTCCTGATCACCGCGGACCCGGCGGCGCCGTCCCCCATCGAGGGAACCGAGACACTCGGCCAAGCCCTTGCGGGCAAGTCGCCGGTCTTCGACTCGGTGGTAACTGAGCCGACCGACACGGCGATCATCCTCTACACCTCCGGCACGACCGGCCAGGCCAAGGGCGCCGAACTCTCCCACGCCAACACGATGATGAACGTGCTCACCATCAACCGGCTCCTGAAGAACCAGCCCGCCACGGACACCCATGTGCTGACGTTGCCGCTGTTCCACACCTTCGGCGCAACCGTGCAGATGCACGCGGGCTTCTCGATGGCTGCGACCCTGCTGCTGGTGCCACGCTTCGACGCCGAGCAGGTGATCGGGCTGATGCAGAAGGAGGACGTCACAGTCTTCGCCGGCGTGCCGACGATGTGGTGGGGTCTGCTCGCCGCACTGGACGCCGGCATTGACGTGGACCGGATCGCCCGCAACCTGCGGATCGGCGTCGCCGGCGGAGCCAGCCTCCCAGTGGAGATCATCAACCAGGTCAAGGACAAGCTCGGGATCACCATCCTGGAGGGCTACGGACTCTCCGAGACCTCGCCGGCGGCAACGTTCAGTGACCCCGACCGGGAGCCCCGCGCCGGCTCGATCGGAGTGCCGGTCTGGGGAGTCGAGGTCAAGCTGATCGACGATGAGTGGAACGAGATCACCGAGATCGGAGAGATCGGT
>NZ_JBMCZA010000107.1:1714-31598 GCF_048654705.1 Nocardioides sp. CPCC 206348 | reverse complement strand
ATCCGCGGCGGTTTCAACGTGTACCCGCGCGAGATCGAAGAGGTCCTGATGACCCACCCCGACGTCTCCCTTGCCGCCGTCATTGGCATCCCGCACGTCAGCCACGGCGAAGAGGTCAAGGCCGTCGTTATCCGCAGCGAGGGCGCAACCATCACCGAGGACGAACTCGTCGCCTGGGGGAGGGAGCAGATGGCCGGCTACAAGTACCCCCGCATCATCGACTTCGTCGACGCTCTCCCCATGACTGCGACCGGCAAGATCCTCAAACGCGAATTGGTGTGAAACCTGAGAACGGACCCGGGCGCGGCACACGGTCCGGGTTGAACGGGTCCGTGTCGGTTTCGGCATTGCTGGCCGAGCCAACCACTGACCGTGAGGGCGTGGCCATGGTCCTCGAGCGGCTCAGCTGATCCGAACACGATGAGAAGGAGAGACCATGAGCCAGAGGCTCCAGGGCAAGACCGCCATCGTCACCGGCGCCAGCCGGGGCATCGGCCTCGCGATCGCCGAACGACTGGTCGCCGAGGGCGCCAAGGTCGCCATCACAGCCCGCAACAAGGAGGCCCTCGATGAGGCCGTCGCCAACCTGGGCGGGCCCGAGCACGCCCTGGGCGTGGCCGGGAAGGCCGACGACGTCGAGCACCAGGCCGAGACGGTCCGCCAGGCCATCGAGATCTTCGGCAGCGCCGACCTGCTGGTGAACAACACCGGCATCAACTCCGCCTACGGCCCGATGGTCGAGCTCGACCTCGGCGCGGCGCGCAAGACCGTGGAGGTGAACTGCATCGCGGCCCTGTCGTGGGTGCAGCAGGTCCATCGGGCCTGGATGAAGGAGCACGGCGGCGCCGTCGTCAACGTCTCCTCGGTCGCCGGGATCCGGCCGGCACCGGGCATCGGGTTCTACGGTGCAAGCAAGGCGATGCTGATCTCGATCACCGAGCTACTGGCTGTCGAGCTGGGCCCGGACATCCGGGTCAACGCGGTGGCGCCGGCCGTGGTGAAGACGAAGTTCGCCACCGCGCTCTACGAAGGGCGCGAGGAGAAGCTCGCCACGCAATATCCGCTCAAGCGGCTCGGCGTGCCCGAGGACATCGGCAGCGTCGTGGCCTTCCTGCTCTCGCAGGACGCGGCCTGGATGACCGGCCAGACCGTCGTCGTCGACGGCGGCGTCACGCTCACCGGCGGCGTCGAATGAGCATCGTCGCGGGACGCGGGATCGTCGTCACCGGTGCCGAGGGCGGCATTGGTCGGGCGCTGGCCGCACGGCTGGTCGCGGAGGGCGCCCGGGTGGTCGTCAACGACCTCGACCCGGAGCGCACGAAGGCGACGGCCGACGAGATCGGAGCGCACCCGTTGCCCGGGGACGCTGCGTCCGAGGCGGGCGTCGCCACCCTCGTGGAGGGCGCCCGCGCACACCTCGGCCAGATCGACGCCTGGTTCGCCAACGCGGGGGTGGTCCACGGCCCAGGGCTGGAGGCCTCCGAGGACGAGTGGGCGTCGAGCTGGGAGATCAACACGATGGCGCACGTGCGGGCGGCCCGGCTGCTGGTGCCCGATTGGCTCGAGCGCGGTGGCGGACGCTTCGTTGCGACCGCGTCCGCGGCAGGGCTGCTCACGGCGCTGGGCAGCGCACCGTACTCAGTCACCAAGCACGGTGCGGTCGCGTTCGCGGAGTGGCTCTCAGCGACGTACCGACACCGCGGCATCGTCGTGCACGCGATCTGCCCCCAGGGGGTGCAGACCGACATGTTGAACAACAGCGGCGCGATGAGGGAACTGCTTGTCGCCAACGGTGCGCTCACGCCCGAGGACGTCGCCGAGGCGACCTGGCAGGCGATGCAGACGGACCGCTTCCTGGTGCTCCCGCACCCGGAGGTCGCCAACTACTACGCGGCCCGAGCCACCCAGCCCGACCGCTGGCTCGTAGGCATGAACAAGCTCCAGCAGCAGCTCGAGCAGACGGAGGTGCAGGTATGAGGGCCTGGCAGGTAACGGAGCTCGGTGAGCCCAAGGAGGCCATGCGACTGGTCGACGTCGACGATCCGCAGCCTGGTGCCGGACAACTGGTGGTGAAGGTGCTGGCGTCCCCGGCGAACTTCCCCGACGTCCTCATGTGCCGCGGGACCTACCAGGTCAAGCCGGATCTGCCGTTCACGCCTGGGGTCGAGCTGTGCGGGGAGGTGGTCGCGCTCGGTGACCGCGTCACAGGCTTCAATGTCGGCGACCGGGTGCTGGGCGGTGCGGTGCTGCCGTACGGCGGCTTCGGCGAGCTGGCCGTCATGGATGCGGCCACCACGTTCCCCGCGCCCGAGGCGCTCGACAACGCGCAGGCAGCCTCCCTCTACATCGGCTACCAGACCGGATGGTTCGGCCTTCACCGCCGGGCGGCACTCCAGCCGGGGGAGACACTGCTCGTGCACGCCGCTGCCGGCGGTGTCGGAAGTGCAGCCGTCCAGCTCGGCAAGGCAGCCGGCGCCAAGGTGATCGGCGTTGTCGGCGGTGCGGACAAGGCCAAGGTGGCCTACGCGCTCGGCGCGGACGTCGTGGTCGATCGACGCGAGCAGGACTTCATCGACGTGGTCAAGGCCGAGACCGGTGGCCGCGGGGTCGACGTGATCTACGACCCGGTCGGTGGTGACACCTACCAGCGCTCGACCAAGTGCATTGCGTTCGAGGGCCGGATCCTGGTGGTCGGGTTCGCCGGTGGCGAGATCCAGTCCGCCGCACTGAACCACGCACTGGTCAAGAACTACTCGATCGTGGGGCTGCACTGGGGCCTCTACAACCGGTTTGACCCTCCCGCGGTCACCGAGTGCCACCGCGACCTGACGCGGCTCGCCGCTGAGGGCGCCGTGGCCCCGCTTGTCAGCGAGCGGCTCGCGCTGGAGTCCGTCGCCGACGGCGTCCAGCGGCTTGCCGACGGCGCAACCGTTGGCCGCGTGGTCTACGACACGGAGTAGGGACATGACCGCGACCCGCCTGGTCGATGGCGTGGTCTTCGACTACCGGGGCGCTGACCATCCCCGTGCATGCACCGCCAGGGCTCGACCTCGAGCGGCTCGGATCGTGGTTCGCGGGGATCCCGGGCGGGCAACCGGCTGCAGGCGTCCCTGATCGCCGGCTGCGCTGTCAGCCGGATCCGCACCAACCTGCCGCGCACTCTGCTTGCGATTACAATAACGAAGTTATAGAATCGCTCGGGCGACGGTCTTCGCGAACGCGCACTTCATTCGGCTACGAGGGGATCATCCGATGACCGCAGAAACGTCCTCTTCTCTCACTGACGCTGGTCCACCGGTCGGCGCCCTGTTCGTCGACGCTGCGCTGGGTCCGGCCGCTGGTTTCACCCCGGACAGGTCAACTGCCAAGTGGGTGGGCTCCCTCGCCCGGCAACCGCGGGCCGTGGGGCGCAGGCTTGGCGGGCTGGGGGGAGAGGCGCGCCGGATCGTGGCCGGCACGTCGACGCTCTCGCCAGAGCGCGGGGACCGGAGGTTTCGGGACATCGCGTGGACCGAGAACCCCTTCCTGAAGCGGCTGGTCCAGCTCTACCTGGCTGGCGGGCAGACCCTGGACCAGCTCGTCGACGACGCCGACCTCGACCTGCGCGACAGCAAGAGGGTCCGGTTCCTGCTGGAAAACATCGTGGAGGCAGTCGCGCCGAGCAATTTGCCACTGGTCAACCCGGCGTCCGCGAAGGCAGCCATCGACACCGGCGGCCTAAGCCTGGTGCGCGGCGGCAAGCAGTTCTTGAAGGATCTCTCGAGCTCGCCGCGCATCCCAGAGATGGTGGACAGCAGCGGTTTCGTTGTCGGTGAGAACATCGCGGCAACGCCCGGTGCTGTGGTGTTCCGCAACGAGGTTCTCGAGCTCATCCAGTACCAGCCGCAGGCGGAACAGGTGTACGACGTACCCGTACTCGTCGTGCCCCCCACCATCAACAAGTTCTATGCAATCGACCTTGCGCCTGGACGCAGCCTTGTGGAGTTCGGAGCACAACAGGGCCGACAACTCTTCGTCATCTCCTGGCGCAACCCGGATTCCCGGCACGCCGGCTGGAACTTCGACACCTACGTCCGGGCCATCCTGGATGCGTTCGACGCCGTCGAGGAGATCACCGGCAGCACGAAGACAATGCTCGGCGGCATCTGTTCGGGAGGCATCCTGGCCACCATCACCGCCGCGTACCTCGCCGCGACCGACCAACAAGACCGGCTGGCCGGGTTGTGCCTGGCGGTCACGGTGATCGACAACGCCGGGACCGGCACCGTGGCAGCCTTGGTCGACCCAAGGATCGCCGCCAAGGCCAAGGCGAGATCGGCCAGCAAGGGCTACCTCGACGGGCGGGCCCTGGCCGAGGTCTTTGCCTGGCTGCGACCGGGGGACCTGGTCTGGAACTACTGGGTGAACAACTACCTCCTCGGAAACCGGCCGCCGGCCATGGATCTCTTGTTCTGGAACTCCGACACCACCCGCATGGCCGCGGGGCTGCATGCGGACTTCATCGACATGGCTGTCGACAATCAGCTGACCCAACCCGGCGCGGTCGCCGTCCTCGGGGTACCGATCGACCTTCGCGCGATCACGGTCGACTCCTACATCGTGGCCGGTGTCACCGACCACATCACGCCCTGGGAGAGCTGCTACCGCACCACACAGCTGCTCGGAGGAAAGACGAAGTTCGTGTTGTCGACCAGCGGGCACGTCGCGGCAATGGTGAATCCGCCGGGCAACCCCAAGTCGACGTACCGCACCAACGACGAGAACGTCGACGACTCAGACACGTGGCTGGCTCGGGCGGAGACCCATCAAGGCACGTGGTGGACCGATCTCTCCGTCTGGCTCGACGCTCGATGTGGCGAGCTGATGCCTGCGCCCGACCGGCTCGGAACAGCTGGGCTGCCGCCGCTGGCCGACGCGCCGGGCACCTACGTCCTCGAGAAGTAGGGGAGGGCTACGCGTGAGTGAGAACGCGTTTCAGGTAACGGTGCTGGGGCATTCAGTACGTGTGTCGGTGCGGCCCGGCACCGAGCCTGGTCGGCCGCCGCTGGTGCTGTGCAACGGCATCGGCGCCAGGCTCGAGCTCCTACAGCCCTTCGTCGACCAGATCGACCCCCGCATCGAGGTCGTCAGATTCGACGTACCCGGCGTCGGTGAATCTCCACCAGCACGTGTTCCCTACACCTTTGCCGGACTGGCCTGGCTGCTCGGGAGGGTGCTCAGCCGGATGGGATACGACACCTTCGACGTTCTCGGCATCTCCTGGGGCGGCGGGCTGGCCCAGCAGGTTGCATTCCAGCACCCGCACCGATGTCGGAGAGCTGTGCTGGTCAGCACCGCCACGGGTTCGCTGATGGTGCCCGCCAACCCCTGGGTGTTGCGCAAGATGATCACGCCTCGCCGTTACCGAGACCCGGAATACGCAACGTCCGTCGCGGCCGAGCTCTATGGCGGTCGGCTCAGGGACGAGCCCGCCTTGGCTCGGCTGCTGCTGCACGACCAAGCCGGCGTCTCGCGTCGCGGCTATCTGATGCAGCTGCTGGCGGGAGCGGGTTGGACCAGCCTGCCCGCTCTCCCGTTCATCCGTCAGCCGGTCCTGATCCTGGCCGGAAGCGACGACCCCATCATCCCGTTGGTCAATGCTCGCATCATGCATCGGCTACTGCCGCACAGCGTGCTGCATGTGTACGACGACGGTCACCTCGGCCTCGTCACCAAGGCCGACGAGCTTGCCCCGCTGGTCTCGGACTTCGTGATGCGCCTGCCGACTGACCAGCCTTCGTCCGTTAGCTGAGGAACTCCAGCACCTGTGAGACGAACTGCTCGTGGTACTGGAACACGCCGCCATGGCCGGAGTCGGGGTAGATCCTCAGCGAAGCGTTCGGCAGACGGTGGGCCAGGTCGAACGAAGCTCGCGTGGGGAGCATCCGGTCGTCCTCCCCGTTGGCAACGAGCACCGGATGTTCGATCGCAGCGAGGTCCATCGGAGCCTGGCGTCCCCAGCGGTGAATCGCAACGAGCTGCGCGGCGACTCCTCGCAGCGACGTCGGCCGGACGCGGTCTGCGGTGCGCTCGTTGAGCCGCTGCATGTATCCCGCCGCGGCTGCCTTGCCGTTGGCCGATCTGGTGAAGAAGAGGTACGGCTTCGGGTCGCTGAGGGTAATCGCGCCCTGGAGAGTGTCTGAAATCAGCCTTCGGGAGAACTTTCCGACGCGCGCGCTGCCTGCTGCGCCGGTGCCAGCGAGCACCATCCTGCGCACCACGGTGGGCTCCTCCGTGACGATCACCTGCGAGATGAATCCGCCCAGGGAGAACCCCATCAGGTCGACCTGCTCCAGGCCAAGGGCCCGAATGAACGCGATGGCATCGTCCGCCATCGCCGACACCGTTGTGGGCGTGCGGCCACCGGATCCACCGACACCGCGATTGTCGAAGACGATCACACGTCGCTCGGCGGCGATCCCGTCGATGACGCGCGGGTCCCAGTCGTCGATGACTGCCGTGAAGTGGTGCAGGAAGACCAGCGGCACGCCAGTGCTCGGCCCGAACTCGCGGTAGGCGAACGGAGTTCCGCCGACCGCGATCGTCAGGGTCGGCGACGTGACGGCATCTTTCACCTGCGTGGTGCTCCGGCTCATCGGGTGTCCCCGTCCATCGTGATGACGACCTTGCCGCGGGCCTTCCCCTGCTCGACGTAGGCGAGTGCCTCGACGGTCTGGTCAAAGGAGAAGGTCCGCTCGTCGAGGACCGGGCGGAGATGGCCGGCCTCGTACAGGGCGGCGAGTTCACTGAGCTGTGTGCCGCTCGCCTGCATGAAGAAGAACGAGTAGCGAACCCCGAGCTTCCGCGCCTGTTTGCGCACCTTGCGACTCATGACAGACATGACCGGGCGCAGGATGGGCTGGCCCAACTGCTGGGCGAACGTGGGATCGGGTGGGCCGACCACGCTGATCGCCAGGCCGCCGGGCCTAAGGACGGTCAGCGACTTCTCCAGGTTGGCACCGCCGAGGGAGTCGAGTACGACGTCGAAGCCGGACAGCACCTCGGCGAAGTCGGTCTGGGTGAAGTCGACGACCTCGTCGGCGCCGAGCTCGCGCACGCGGTCTACGTCGTTGGTGTGCGCCGTTGTGGCGACGTACGCGCCCAGGTGCTTGGCGAGCTGGACCACCGTCGACCCGAGACCGCCGGCACCCGCATGCACGAGCACCCTCTGACCGGGCTTGACCTGGGCGAGGTCGACGAGCGTCTGCCAGGCGGCGAGGGCGACCAGCGGGACAGCGGCGGCCTCGTGGAGGGTCAGCGAGGCCGGCTTGAGGGCGGCGTCGTCCTGGTCGATCGCGATGTACTCGGCGAAGGTTCCGATCCGGAGGTCGCGCGGCCTGGCGTAAACCTCGTCACCGGAGCTGAGGTTTCGGACACCGGCGCCGACCTTGGTCACCACGCCCGAGACGTCGTGACCCAGCACGAACGGTTTCTTGTACTTGATCAGCTGCTTGAACTCCCCGTTACGGACCATCTTGTCCAGGGGGTTGATGCTCGCCGCGCTCACCTTGACCAGCACGTCGTTGTCGCCCACGGTGGGGAGCGGGACGTCGGCGGCATGAAGGCCGTCCTTGCCGTACTTCTTGACCACGAATGCCTTCATGTCAGCCTGCTTTCTCGGATGCCCTACGGGAAGAGTGCGGCTCGGTGCCGCTCTTGTCCCTCAACTATAACCAAGTTATAGTCTATTCCATGAAACATGATTTGTCTGGTCACAAGCTTCTGGTCACGGGTGCGGCAAGAGGAATTGGCGCGGAGGTCGCGCGCCTTGCGGTTGCCCGCGGCGCACGGGTTGCGTTGATCGGGCTCGAGCCCGATCGGCTGAAGGCGCTTGCCGACGAGCTTGGTGCCGCAGCGACGTGGTGCGAGGCTGATGTCCGCGATGGGAAGTCGGTTCAGTTCGCGATCGATGAGAGCGCCGAGGCGATGGGCGGCATCGACCTCGTGGTGGCCAATGCTGGGGTGGTGGCCTACGGGACCGTGCGACAGGCCGATGACGCGGTGTTCGAGAGGGTCATCGACGTCAACCTCACCGGGACCTTCCGGACGCTGAAGTACGCGACGCCGCATCTCGAGAGCAGCGGTGGTCACGTGATGGTGGTCGCCTCAGCACTCTCGTTTCTGGCCCTGCCCTCGATGTCGTCGTACGCCGCAAGCAAGGCGGGCGTCGAGATGCTCACGCTGGCCTACCGCCAGGAAGTGGCGCACCTCGGTGTCACGGTCGGCCTGGTGCATCCGTCGTGGATTGAGACCGACCTGGTCAAGGGCGCGGAGCAAGACATCCCCTCCTTCGTTCAGCTACGGAAGGAACTGCCCTATCCGGGGAACGTCACGACCAGCGTCGACAAGGCTGCGGGTGCGATCGTCGACGGGCTGGTGAGTCGGCGAGCCCGGGTCTACGTCCCGCGTGCGGTCGGTGCCGCGAGTTGGGCGAAGGCTGCCATCAGCTCACCGGTGGCATGGCCCTGGGCGAAACGCTTCGCCGGCAAGTGGGTGCCTACCCTCGAGCGCGAGATCGCGGCCCTCGGGCGGAATGAGCAGCTCGTGCCGCCGGCCCCGAGCCCCGGCGACTGAGCACCAGGGCAGCCTCGTGCGACGCGCGGGCCCGTTCCTGATCGTCGCCGAGGCCCACACACAACGTCACTCCCATCGGGAGCATCACCTGCGTCACCGGGTCGTCGAAATCAGTGAAGTGGTCACCGAGCTCGAGCGTGACGTAACCGTGCACGAAGCTCCACAGCGCGGCGGCGACCACCTTGGGATCCAGCGCCTCGACCCGACCGGAATCCACGAGCCTGGAGCACGCTTCAGTCAGATGCGCGTAGGCGGCCTGGAACGCCGGCGAATGTCCACTTCGACGAACGTCCTTGTCGGGGGTGGGGCGGTACGTCGCGCGGGTCGACAGTCCGAACATCAGGTCGTACAAGTGCGGGTTCGTTCGGGCGAACTCGCGGGTGGTCAGGGCCATGGAGAACAGATCCGCGATCGGATCGTCTGTGATCGGCACCTTGGAGAGCGCCGTCTCCATCTCGAAGTAGCCGTGGTCGACGACGGCCCGGATCAGCTCGGGGACGCCGCCGAAGTGGCTGTAGACCACCATCGTCGACATGCCCGCCTCGGACGCGACGGTGCGTGCCTTGATGGCCGAGGGACCCTGCTCCGCGAGCAGCTTGATCGTGGCTTGCACGAGGCGTCCCGGTACGCCCCCCGGCGTCGGTTCTTCGGACATGGCTCCCATGCTTGCACCCGGCGTCGCGGATCACGTTGAGGCGGTGCAGGGGAGGGGGTTGCCAGATTGCGATAACTTCGTTATATTTGCCCGAAGGAACCATCCATACCTCACCCAAGGGACCAGTCATGGCACAGGAAGTCAGGGGAAACCTCGAGATCGAGGACCGCGGAGCCGTACTGGTTGCGCGAATCGACGGCGGCCCCCTTGGGCTGTTCGGCAACGACATCGCCGAGCAACTCGACGCGCTCGTGGACCGCGCCGACCGCGACCCGAACGTTCACGCAGTGGTCTTCACCGGCACACACCCGGAGCGCTTCGTCAGCCACGCCGAGGTTCGCTGGCTACAGGAGGGCGGGGCAAAGGTCCCCTCGGTCGGCCTGAAGGGCGCATCGGCGCTCGCGCACACGGCCAAGGGCATCAACCGCGCGGGTGGGCTGCAGTCCCTCCTCGGCAAGACCCCGCTGTGGCCCGCTGTCCAGCTCGAGCGCCTCCACAGGACGTTCCTGAAGATGAACCGCAGTGGCGTCATCTTCGTCGCAGCCCTCAACGGTTCGGCTCTGGGTTTGGGCGCGGAGTTCGCCTGGGCGAACGACCTACGAGTCATGGCCGACGGTGACTACTTCATCGGCCAGCCAGAGGTCCTCCTGGGCATCATGCCCGGGGGTGGCGGAACACAGCGGCTGACCCGATTGGTCGGCACGCACCAGTCCCTGGTCGCGATCCTCGAGGGCAAGCCGTTCACGCCGGAGCAGGCGCTGGCCAACGGTGCAGTCGACGACGTCGTCGCCCAGGACGAGGTGCTCGAGCGCGCTGTGGAGCTTGCGAGCCATTTCGGCCGGCGTACGAAGGAATCGGTCGGGGGCATCAAGCGGGCGGTCTACTTCGGCGGCTCGATGTCACTGACCGACGGCCTGCACGTCGAGAGCGCCGAGTTCCTCACCACCGCGCTGTCCAAAGTGGGCCAGCAATTGATGCTCGACTACATGGCCACCACCGAAGCGACGAGCGAACTGCCGCTCTATTCCCCAGGCATCTACGAAGAAGCGCTTGAAGCGGGCGCCGTGCCCGGCATGCGCGCGAGCAAGGAGAAGGTGAACCGCTGATGGCGAAGACCAAGCCCTACACACGTCACGATGTCTCATTCACCTCGGGCGACGCGACCTGCGCGGCCTGGCTCTACCTCCCGACAGGCGTGGCATCACCGCCCGTAGTCATCCTCGGCCATGGCCTTGGCGCCACTCGTGAGATGCGCCTCGACGCGTTCGCGGAGCGCTTTGCGAAGGCCGGCATCGCTGCCTTCGCGTTTACCTACCGGCACTTCGGTGACAGTGGCGGCCAGCCGCGCCAGCTGTTGTCGATCAAGCGTCAGCTCGCCGACTGGGACGCCGCAATCGCGCACGTCAAGGGTCGCGACGACCTGGACGGCCAGCGTGTTGCCGTGTGGGGCAGCTCCTTCGGCGGTGGCCACGCCATCACTGTCGCCTCACGCCACCCTGAGCTGCTCGCGGCCGTGTCCCAGTGCCCCTTCACCGACGGCCTCGCATCGGCACGAGTATTGGGTCCCAGAGCTTCCCTGAAGCTCCTGCCCTTCGTCGCCCGCGATCTGGCGGCCAAGGCACGAGGCGCGGATCCGGTCACTCTCCCGTTGGCGGGCACTCCCGGCTCGGTGGCCCTGATGAACGCGCCCGACGCCCTCCCCGGCTACCAGGCCTTGATCCCACCCGGCACGGACTTCGTCAACGCGGCGGCCGCGCGGGTGGTCCCGACGATCACGGCGTACCGCCCGGGCCGCTCGGCGAAGAAGGTGGCCATGCCGATCCTCTTCTGTGTCAGCAACCACGACACCGTCACGCCACCCGAGCAGACACTTCGCTACGCGCGCACCGCCCCCCGCGGGGAGATCAAGACCTACGAGGCCGGCCACTTCGCCTTCTACCTGGGCGAGCCGTTCGAGCAGCTGGTCACTGACCAGATCGAGTTCCTGACCCGCCACCTCCAGCTGCCCTGATCCGACTACCCCGATCCACCTACCTCCCGAAAGGCAGGTTTGCTTGCCATGGAGTTCGTCACTCTTCCGGACCGTCGTGCCGCTCTGGATCCATCCGGACCCGCCGTTGCGGACGGCTCCGGATCCCTCACGAACAGCGATCTGCTGGACGGAGTGCTTGCAGTCGCTCGTCGGCTCAACGAGTTCGGCATCGGCGCCGGTGACGTTGTCGCGCTCAAGCTCAACAATCGGATCGATTTCGTGCTGTTGCTCTTTGCGGCTTGGCGGTTGGGCGCGACCATCACGCCGATCAACCCGAGCCTGACTGCGGTCGAGGTCCAGCGGCAGCTCGATGACTCCGGTGCCCGACTCCTCATCGTTGAAGAGGAGGACACGACATCGAAGATGGACGTGCCTGTCCTCCCTGTGGGTGACATGTACGACCCCATCGGGGCCGATCCCACCCCTCACGTGGACCCCGCGGCCCTGGCGCTGCTGATCTACACCTCTGGCACGACCGGGGTTCCGAAGGGGGTCATGCTCGACCACGCCAATCTCGATGCCATGACGGAAATGGGCCGGCAGGCGCTCGAGGTCGGTCCCGAGGACCGGTGCCTGCTGATTCTGCCGTTGTTCCATGTCAACGGCATCGTGGTCAGCGTCCTCACTTCGCTCCTCGCCGGCGCCAGTGTCGTCATCGCCGACCGGTTCAGACCGGACACCTTCTTCGAGACCATCGAGCGCGAGCGGCCGACCTTCTTCAGTGCGGTGCCGACCATCTACAGTTTGCTGGCGGCGCTGCCGGAGGAGGTGAAGCGGGACACTTCGTCGGTTCGTTTCGGTGTCTGTGGCGCAGCGCCCGCCTCGGCAGAGCTCCTTGCCCGCTTCGAGAGCCGGTTCGGGTTTCCGCTCATCGAGGGCTATGGACTCTCCGAGGGCACCTGCGGATCAGCGATCAACCCCGTTTCAGGTGTGCGGAAGGCGGGCACCGTGGGCCTTCCGTTCCCGGGGCAGGAGCTCCGCATCTTCGACGGTGCCGGCAACGGGGTTCCGCAAGGCGAGAACGGGGAGGTGGTCGTCCGTGGGCCCAACGTCATGCGTGGCTACCTCGGACGTCCCGACGACACAGCCGCCGTGGTCATCGACGGATGGCTCCACACCGGGGACGTCGGGCACCTCGACACCGACGGCTACCTGACCCTCGTCGGACGATCCAAGGAAATGATCATCCGCGGTGGCGAGAACATCTACCCCAAGGAGATCGAGGACGTGCTCGCCTCGGATCCCGCGGTGCTCGAGGCTGCCGTCATCGGCGTACCCGACGAGACCTGGGGCGAGATCGTCGTGGCGTTCGTACAGGCCCGACCCGGTGCGACGATCGACCTCAAGGCACTCAAGGCGCGATGTGCCGAAAGCCTCAGCGGATACAAGCGACCCAAGACGATCAACATCCTCGAGACGCTTCCCAAGAACGCTGTCGGCAAGCTCGACAAGAAGTCGTTGCGGGACGCCCGTGCACTTGTCGACTGACGTTCCGACCCGGCTGGTCGACGCGACGATCCGCCTTCTAGCCGAGGAAGGCCCCTCGGCCATCAAGGCCAGAACGGTGGCGTCGGCAAGCGGCTTGTCGACCATGGTTGTCTACAGCCACTTCGGCGGCGTACCTGAGTTGCTCAATGCCGTCATCGACGACGGGTTCAGGCGGCTCGCGGAGGAGTTCTCACGCGTTGCGGTCACCGACGATCCGCTAGCCGACCTCTGCACGATGGCACTGACGACTCGACAGATCGCTCGCGCGAACCCGCACCTCTACGACCTCATGTTCGGGCTGTCGAAACGGGCGACCTATCGGCCGATCAAGGACCACTGCGCGTCACCCAGCGGGAGTTCGGCAGCCTTCCTCGGGGCCCACGACCACGTGGTGGCGGCGTGCGCTCGGCTGATCGAGGCAGAACGGGTTGACCACCACGACCCGAAGGTGTTGGCCGGGCAGCTCTGGAGCATGGTCCATGGCTTCGTGACGCTTGAGCTCTCCGACCACTTCGTGGCCTTCGACGACCCGGTTGGCTCGGTGCTTCTGCCCCTGGGCACGGGGCTCGCAGTCGGACTCGGCGACAACCCCGCACGCGCGCTTGCGTCGCACGAGCTGGCCGCGCGGCGTTTCGACGAGACCCAAGGAGAGAAGTGAAGGAAGCCGTCGTCGCGGAGCGTTACGGCAGGGGCCAAGGGAAAGTGGCCATCACTACGACCGAACCACCGACACCAGCGACCTGGTACTACTCGATGTCGGCACCCTCGACACAGTCGCCAACATCCACCTACCCACCCGCGGGCCGCACGGCTTCCAAGGGAACTGGGTTCCGTCCGCCTGACCGCTATCGGGCTGCCGCTTCGCAGCCAAGTCTTTGACCGACATCACGACGAGAAGAGGACATCATGACCAGAGTCGGACCCGCAGACGAGTTGATGCCGGGGAGTCTCACACGCGCTGGGAAGTACGCCGTAGGCAACAACGGCGACTACTTCGCCGTATCGCGCAAGTGCAGGCACCTGGGAGGGGACCTCGACGAAGGAAACATCGACGCCGACGGCTGCGTCGTCTGCCCGTGGCACGCGGCTAAGTACGACGTGCAGACCGGCCGGATGGTTCGAGGCCCCCAAGGCATCTTCGCCAAGATCCCCGGCCTCGGCGCGCTGTTCAAGGCCCTGACAAGGGTCGTGCCGCTCGGTCGGGCAACCGTCGAAGTCCGCGAAGGCGACCTCCACGTCGTCGAGAATGCCTGATAGCTACGCCCGTCGCCGGACTCGCCACGTCATCGAAAGTACATCGCCTGCGACCTTCCGGAGAATTGTCTTGTAGGCCAGTTGTAGGCAAAGTCGGCATGGATGCGCTGGGACGTCGGTGGACGTGCGTGGAACCGAAATGTGCCTCTGACCTGCGGGTATACTGAAAGTTCAGCGTGGAGCGAGGGCCGGAATCACCTGTAGGTATAACTCATAACCCAGAGGTCGCAGGTTCAAATCCTGCCCCCGCTACAAAGTTCAGGCCCGGAATCCACGGATTCCGGGCCTGAAAGCATTCACGAGGATCCGCTCAGCCGGGCCGGTAGGCGCACCACGCGCCGGTCTGCACCGCGCCGGCAAGGTGGTCACCGAGTTCGGGATCCAGGTCAGTGACGCGGCGTACGGCATCACGGATCCGGGACGTGACCGCCTTCCTGGCGCGCTCGGCGTCGTCACCGAGCCGCCGGTCACGACCGCCGAGGCCGACTGCGGCCGCGAGCTCGTCGACCAGCGCCGCCCGCTCGTCCCGGGCGCGCTCGGCGCGGCCGAGGTCGCCCGCGACAGCCGCGTCGTCGATCTCCTCTTCGAGCTCCTCGAGTCGTCGCCGGTAGGAGGCCTTCGCCTGGGCATCGAGGACCGGATCGGCCCCCGATGTCGGCCGCCCCGACATGAGCTCGGTGGCGGCGACGTCCTGGCCGCGCCGCCCGACCAGGCAGGCGAGGTCGCGGATGCCCTTGCTGTCCGGGAGGTGAGCGGACCGACCCTGCCAGGTCAGGGTCCACACCTCGCCGGAGCGGACGAACCGCGGGATGTCTGAGCTCGCGACCTCGATCGACTCGCGGAGGCCGGCGGCGTGCTGCTGCCAGCGAGGCGCGCCGAGCGCGGCCGCCATGGTTGCCGCGGCGTCGTAGTGGCGGCGCGCCGCGTCGGCATCGTCGAGCGCCAGCGCCAGGTGGCCGAGGTAGAGGTCGACCGGTCCCCAGAACGACGCGCACCCGCCGACGACGACGTTCGTTCCGGCGTACGGCAACAGCTGCAGATAGGAGCGTTCGGCCTCCGTGGTGTGCCCGCCGACCGCCAGCGCCTCGGCCGCGAGCGCCTCGAACTCGAGGTCGTACTTGTCCACGGGGAGGACGTCGAGGGACAGGGTCTGCGCGATCCGGCGCGCCTCCTCGGGATCGCCCTCGGTCCGCAGCACCGCCGCGGTGAAGGCGTCGCGCATCGGGATCAGGTCGATCTGGTTCATCGTCTCCAGGAGGGCCAGTCGTTCCCCGGTGAAGAGCGACAGGGGCCACTGCAGGGTGCCGTGGACACCGGCCGCGTCCGGGATCCCGATCCGCGTGCCGAGTGCGTACGCCGCCGCGCTCGCCTCACGCGCCTCGTCGACCGCGCCGGTGATCAGCCGTAGCGTCGCCGAGCGGCTCAGGGCCTCCCAGCGGCCGCGCGCGTGCCCGAGGTACTCCTCCTCGCGGCAGTAGTGCGCGAGCTCGACGAGGCCCCGCCGGTCGTTGGTCTCCAGCAGGCACGCGGCCCGAAGGACGCGTGCCTGGGCCGCCAGCTCGGTGTCGCCCGCCGCGACGGCGGCCTCGGCCATCTCGGCCACGACGGGCAGTCGGGCCCCCGCGGTGCCGGCGTTCCACATGGCGTCGTGCAGCGCGAGCAGGCAGGTCGCGAGCACCCGGGGGTTGTCGGTGAGCTCGCGCGCGGCGCGGACGGCCGCCTCGGCCGTGTGCTGCCACTCCTCGGCCGGCCCGTTCGCGTGCCTGTGCTCGCGGGCGAGGGCCGCGAGCAGGAGTGCCCGTTCGGGGGTCCCGCTCTCCACCGCCTCGGTGGCCTCCTCGAGGAGCCCCACCTGGGTGTCGTGGTCGCCGCGCGCGCCGACCTGGTGCAGCCCCAGCGCGGCGGCGGTCAGCGCGTCGACGTCACCCACGGCCCGCGCGCCCGCAGCCGCCGTCAGGAACGACCCGCGCGCGGCGGGGTCGCCCGCCCGCAGCTCCGCCTCCGCCACGGAGAGGAGCAACCGGGGGTCGGGGCCTGCAGAGAGCTCGAGCGCCCGACGGTGGAGCCGGACGGCCTCCTCGTGACCGAGCCGGGTCGTGGCTTCGGCAGCGGCGCGCGAGAGCCAGGCAACGGCGAGCTGCGCACGGTGATCGTCGTGGGCGGTCGGCGTCTCGGGCACCGCGGCAGCGAGGTGGGCCGCGATCCGCCCGGCCGGTGCGGCGCCGTCGGCGGCTGTCAGCTCGATCCACGCCTCGGCCACCGTGCCGTGCCGGGCGCGGCGGTCCTCCGCCGTCAGCTCCGCGAGCACCGCCTCCCGATAGAGGTCGTGGACGAACGGGCGGTCGGGCTCCGGGCCTTCCTCGACCAGCACCCGGGCCATTCGTGCCTCGGTGAGGAGCCTCGCGATCTCAGGTCCCGGCACGCCCGTCGCCCGATGGAGCAGAGCCGGATCGGTCGTGTCCGCCACCGCGACCACGCCGAGCAGCTCGCGGCAGGTTCCGGTCAGGGGCGTCAGCCGCTGGCGGAGTGTCTCGGTCACCGTGGCCGGGAGGGCGCGGCTGTCGGTCGCGCCGGTGCCACGCGCGACCATCAACCGCGCGAGCTCCCTCACGAAGAGCGGGTTGCCGGCCGTCCGCGACCGGAGGACATCGGCGTCGAGCTGCCCCGGGGCCGTCCCGGTGATCGTCGTGACGAGTCCGGTGACGGCCTCGGAGTCGAGGCCGCCGAGCGTGATGCCCTCGGCGTTCGCAGCAAGGCGATCGAGCGTCGCCGGGGCCTCGACGTCGCGGTAGGTGCCGATGATGAGCAAACGCTGCCCGCCGATCTGACGGGCCGCGACGTCGAGCAGCTCCAGCGACGGCTGGTCGGCCCAGTGGAGGTCGTCGAGGACCATGACCGCGCCGGTCTCACCGGCGAGGGTGGCGAGCGCGCCGATCACGCTTTCGTGCAGTTCGAACCGGGCTGTCGCGTCGTCGGCGGCGACGACTCCGCTGCCACCCTCGAGCAGGGTCAGGGCCCGGTGCGCGTCCTCGTCCAGCGCCCGCACCACCTGCGACCACGGCCAGTACGCCGGAGCGCCGCCGCCCGGGGGACAGGACGTCCAGATGACCCGCGCCCCGCGGCCGCGGGCGATCGCGCCCACCTCCCGGACCAGGGCGGTCTTGCCGATGCCCGGGTCACCGGTCACGAGCAGCAGCCGACCGGCACCGGCGAGCGCCTCGTCGAGAGCGCCGACGGCGACAGCCAGCGCCGGTTCGCGGCCGACCAGCCGACCACCCATGCTCGCGGCCATGTCACGCATTCTGCTCCGTTGCGGCCCGCTCAGGGGCGCAGTTGGAGGAGCAGGTTCATCGGCGCCTCGACGTCGAGCCGCGTCACCCTCGTGAAGCCCGCGGCGGCGGCTGTCTCGCGCAGCTTCACCTCGCCGGCCACGGTCCCCAGTGGGTGCCCTTCCTGCGCGACGCCATTGGGGGTGCAGACGGTGGTGGAGACCGAGTACCAGAGCCGGCCGACCGGCGTCAGGTTGTCCTCGAGCGAATCGCCGGCAGCAGGCTCGATCAGCAGGACGGAGCCCTCGGGGCTGAGTGCCTCGCGGGCGTGCACCAGGGCCCCGACGGGGTCGCCCAGGTCGTGCAGGCTGTCGACGAACGTGATCAGGTCGTACGCCGTACCGGGGTAGTCCTTCGCGGTCGCCACCTCGGCGTGGACCCGGTCGCCGACCCCCGCGTCGGTCGCGGTGCTCCTGGACCGGGCGATCGACGCGTCGTGGTAGTCGAAGCCGTAGACGGTCGCGCCGGGGTAGAGCCGGGCGAGCGCGGTGGCCATGCCGCCGTACCCGCAGCCGACGTCCGCGACCTTGCCGCCAGCAGCGAGGAGCGCGTCGCCGCCGTCCATCGCGGCCAGCCAGGCGGGCAGGAACGGGATGACGCTCGCGTCGCTGATGCCCGCCATCGCCTCCCAGTGCTCGGGAGACCGCTCGTGCCAGCCGAAGCCCTGCCCGGTGGCGAACCGGTCCCGGAACCTGGCCAGGTCTGCGCCCATCACGGCCATGCCCTCGCCGAACGCCGAGAACAGCGCCGTCGTGGCGTCGTCGGTGAGCACCGCAGCGACGGCGCCGGGCAGCGTGAAGGTCCCGGTGTTCGCGTCGTACTCGACATAGCCGGCCGCGGCCTGGGCGGCGAGCCACTCCCGGGTGTAGGGCTCGACCGTGCCCATCCGGTCCGCCAGCTCCGACGGCGTGACCGGCCCCGCCGCGGCCATCGCCTTCCAGGCGCCCGAGCTGATGCCGAGGAGCACCGTCGTCACGCCGATCGCGGCGGCGAAGTCACCCATCACCTTCTCCATCGCCTCTCCCACTGCCTCCTGGTCCACCTCGGGTCGTACGTCGGTCGTCATCAGCCTCTCCTGTCGTCCGGCGGTCGTGGTCGGCCGCTCGTCCCAGAGGCGCCAGATCGGATCTGGCGGGCGCCAGACGGCTTCTCGCGCCCAGGGAGTGAGGAATCAGAACCGATACCCAGGACCACCAGGAGGAGCCATGAAGACCCAGGTGACGATCCCGCCGCTCGTGCGACCGGGCACTGACGAGGAGGTGGCAGGCGCGTACGCCGCGGCGTACGCGAGCGCCGACTTCGAAGCGCTGCGAGAGATCCTCGCGCCGGACGTGGTGTCCCGGCTGCTGATGCCGGGAGACTTCCGCACGCTCCACGGCGCCGAGGCGTTCGTGGACGAGCTGGCCGGAGCGGTCTCGCAGGTGGATGGCTGGCGGCCGCATTCCTGGTCGGTGGTGGCGATCGGCGAGAAGTTCGCAACCCGGTCCCGGCTGGTGCTCGAAGTCGGCGGCGGCCGGTTCCAGCTGGAGCATCAGGAGGTGGTCGCGGTCCGGGACGGACGGGTCGTGGCGATCGACGGCGTGTGCAGCGGGTTCCGGCCGGTCGACACCCACCGGTCCGCGGTCCGATGAACGCGCTCACCGCCCGGTCGGCGCGGGTGTCGGGCCTCCAGGTCGAGGTGGTGGGCGAGGGGCCGCCGCTGCTGGTGGCGCACGGCGGGCCGGGGGCCAACCACGTTCTCTACCGGACGCTGGACGCGCTCGCCGTGGGGCGCCAGCTGGTCTTCTGGGACCACCGGGGCCACGGCCGGTCCGAGGCGCTGCCGGAGCGGCAGGTCGAGATCGCCGACTTCGCCGCCGACGTCGTAGCGGTCGCGGACGGTCTGGGGATCGAACGGTTCGCCCTGTTCGGCCACTCCTTCGGCGGCTGGGTCGCCCAGGAGGCTGCCCTGCGGCATGCGGACCGGATCGACGCGCTGGTGCTGGCGGGGACCACGCCCGGTCAGCTCGGGGCGAGCGAGTCGCCCGACGACGACCAGGGACCACCGCCGCCGGCGGAGATCGTCCGGCTGATGGGGACGATGCCGGCCACCGACGAAGAGGCGGCCGCACAGTATCGAGCCCTCGGCCCCTACTTCGCGCGTACGGCGGACCCGACCATCCTGGCCGCCGCGCTGGGGGAGACGCCGCCCTCGGCGGCGTCGATGGTGAGGGTGTTCGAGGCACTCGGCCGGTGGAGCTCGGTCGACCGGTTGGACCGGATCACCTGCCCGACCCTGGTCGTCGCCGGACGGTACGACGACTTCTGCTCGCTCGCCCAGCACGAGCGCATCGCCCGACGGATCACCGGCGCGGAGCTGGCGGTGTTCGAGCGGAGCGGGCACTTTCCCTGGCTGGAGGAGCCGGACGTGTTCTTCGAGCGGATCGGGGGATGGCTGGACGACAAGTTCGGGAGCGTCGGCGCCGCCACGGCAATCTGACCGCCACCGTCCCGAGCATCTCGGCGACCACCTCGTCGATGCTTCAGGACCGGTCAAGAAGTGGTCGGATGGCCTCGGCCGTGGCCCGGGCCACGCCGGTGGGCAGGCCGGGCCGCGCGCAGACGTAGAGCCGGATCGGCTCGGGTGCGGGCAGGTCCTCACGACGGACCAGGCCGGCGGGGGTCTGGCCGAGGGTGGCCATCAACGCGACGCCAACCCCGGCGCCGACGGCCGCCTGGACGCCGGCGAGCTGCGTCGCCTCCGACCCGATGATCGCGGGCACGCCATGGGCAGCAAGTGTCTCGAGGGCGCGGCTGCGCAGGGCGCAAGGGCTGTCGAAGGCCACCACGGGCAGCCGGTCCGGTGCGGCCGGTGGGGTCCAGGTGGGGGAGGAGTACCAGGCGAGCTCGAGGTCTCCCACGGGCAGCGCGTGCGGGTCGTTCGCGTTGAGCATCAGGGCGAGGTCGATCGATCCGGCGGCCAGTCCCTCACGGAGCCGGGTGCCGCGGTCGATGCGGAACCGGAAGCCGAAGGCCCCTTTCTCCTCGAGAGCGGCGGCGAGCGAGGGGAGGAGCTGGGCGGCGGCGTGCTCGGTCGACCCGATCGTGATCTGTTGGACCTGGTCGACCGCGAAGGCCCCCAGCGCGTCGTCATGGGCAGCGAGGATCTGGCGGGCATGGCCGACGAGCCGTTCGCCGCTGGACGTGAACCGCGATCCTCGGCCGTGCTTCTCGACGAGCTTGGCGCCCACGACGGCCTCGAGGCGTCGTACGTGCTGGCTCACGGCGCCCTGGCTGAGGTGCAGGTGCGTGGCCGCGTGCTGGAAGCCGCCGCGGTCCGCGATGGCGACCAGGCTGCGCAGCGGTCCAATGTCAAGAAACTTGGTCACCAAACAAGAGTAACCGCTACCGATCACGTCCCGTGATCGGTTCGGATCATGAACCCTCCTTGGACCGCCCTCGCTAACTCAAGTAGTTTGATAGACAAACATCAACTCGTGCGAGGGAGCAGATCGACATGGCGTCGAACCGGCAGATCCACCTGGGTGCGGTGCCGTACGGCACCGGCGGCCCGGGCAGCCACACGTTGTGGCTGGACCCGGAGATCCCCGGTGATGCAAGCGTCAACGTCGCGTGGTTCACCGAGATCGCCCAGCTGGCCGAGCGCGGCCGTTTCGACCTGCTCTTCATCGTGGACAGCCAGTTCATCACGCCGTACTCGCCACCCCACTACCTCAACCGACTCGAGCCGCTGACCCTGCTCAGTGCCCTCGCCACCCAGACCAGCCGCATCGGCCTGGTGGGTACGGCGACGACGAGCTTCAACAGCCCGTTCAACCTGGTCCGCCGGCTCGGTTCCCTCGACCTGATCAGTGGCGGCCGGGCGGGCTGGAACGTCGTGACCACCGGTGACGCAGGGACGGCGTCCAACTACGGGCTCGAGGAGCACTACGACTACGACACCCGCTACGGCAGGGCGCAGGAGTTCGTCGAGCTGGCCCGGGCGCTGTGGGACTCCTACGAGGACGACGCGTTCGTCCGGGACCGGGAGAGTGGGGTCTTCCTGGATCGCACCAAGCAGCACGTGCTGAACCACGAGGGCGAGCACTTCAAGGTCCGGGGCCCCCTCAACCTGGTGCGCTCCGCCCAGGGCCACCCGGTCGTGTTCCAGGCGGGTGACTCCGACCAGGGGCGTGACCTCGGAGCCAGCGTGGGGGAGGGCATCTTCACCCACGCGCCGGACATCCCCGCCGGCCAGGCCTTCTACGACGACATCAAGACCCGCGCCCGGACCAGGTTCGGTCGCAACCCGGACGACCTCGTGATCATGCCCGGCATCAAGGTCGTCGTCGGCGACACCGACGAAGAGGCCCGCGAGATCGAGGCGTTCAACAACGACCGCGACCACACCTTCTCCGCGGCTCTCGCGGAGTTCGGCCGTCCCTTCGGATGGCACGACTTCACGCAGTACGACCTCGACGCACCGTTCCCCGCGGAGACCCTCGAGCTCGGCCGCCGGTCGTTCTTCACCCAGGCGAAGGCGGTCACCGAGCGCGCGATCGAGAACGGGTGGACCCTGCGCCAGACGGTCGAGGCCACCCGCTACTTCCGCAAGAGCGAGTTCGTCGGTTCGCCCACGACGGTCGCCGACAAGCTCATCGAATGGTGGGACGCCCGCGCCTGCGACGGCTTCAACATCGGCGTCGACCACCCGGCCAACTTCCGCCGCTTCGTCGACGACGTCGTGCCGATCCTCCAGGAGCGCGGTGTGTTCCGCGCCGACTACGAAGCAACGACCTTGCGTGGGCATCTCGGGTTGCCCGTCCCGGTCAACCGTCACGCTGCGGCCCGCGCGGCCAGCGAGACGGCCTGAACCCCGGGCGTCCGGCTGCACCCGCCGGGCGCCCGGTCCCACCACACCGAAACACCTCAACCCGAAAGCAGATCTCGATGTCCCTCCGTTCCCGTCCGCCTGCAACGAACCTGAACCGCCGTACCTTCCTGGGCGCCAGCCTGGGCGCGGGCCTGATCCTGGCGCTGGAAGCATGCGGCGGTACGTCGTCCGGTACTGGCTCCGGCAGCGGCTCGGGCACCATCAAGTGGGCCTGGCAGCTGCCGACGACGTGGGACCCGGTCACCTCGTCGGCAGGCTCGGACGTCCAGATGCTCGCCCTGGCCTACGACCCGATCACCGCGCTGGACCAGGAGGGCAACGCCATTCCGTGGTTGGCCGAGTCGTGGAAGTACGACGCCTCGGGCAAGCGGGTGACGTTCACCTTGCGCTCCGGTCTGAAGTTCAGCGACGGCAGCCCCCTCGACGCCACCGCCGTCGCGAAGTCGATCGAACGCGGTCGCACCCAGGACGGCTCCCTCATCGCGCCGCAGATGAAGACGATCAAGAAGGTCTCGGCATCGGGCGCCCGTGACGTCGTGGTGGAGCTGAGCGAGGTCGACTACCAGTACCCCTTGCTGTTCGCAGGCAAGACCGGCATGGTCGTCAACCCCGCGGTCTTCGAGAAGGACGCGGCGTCGCTCGCCACGCAACCTGCGGGTTCGGGCCCGTTCCAGGTGACCAAGTACACCCAGAACGACCACGCCTCGGCGAAGAAGAACCCGAACTTCCTGGCCGCGGACGAGATCAAGGTCGACGCCTTCGAGCTCTACCCGCAGGCAGACCCGGCCACCGTCGTCGCGTCCGTCCAGTCGGGCCAGTACAACCTCGCCCGGATCGGCGGCGCACAGGTGCAGCAGGCCAAGGACGCCGGACTGGACGTCCAGATCCTGGAGTCGATGTTCGTCAGCGTCCTGGACGTCCACGCAGGCAAGGCCCCGTTCGACGACCCGGCCGTCGTGGAGGCGCTGAAGTTCGCGATCGACCGGGAGAAGATCAAGGAGGTCGCCAACTTCGGCATCGGCGACGTCAACTACCAGCCCTTCCCGCCGGGGTACGTCGGCTACAACCCCGCGCTTGCGGACGTCTACGCCCACAACCCGGACAAGGCGCGCCAGATCCTGGCCGATGCCGGCTACACCAAGCCGGTCCCGGCGGTGTTGACCAGCTCCGGGTTCGCGCCGGCCGCTGTCGAGCTGATCCAGGCGCAGCTCAAGGAGGTCGGGATCGAGGTCAGGATCGAGACCATCCCCCAGACGCAGCACACCCAGCTCGTCTACATCGAGCACTCGAAGGCGCTGGCCTACGACGGGTTCGCGGGTCGCGAGTCCCCGGTGCAGGCCTTCCAGGTGCTGTTCGGCGCCGAAGGGCTGATGAACCCGAACCGTCAGTCCAACGCGGATCTCGAGGCCCAGCTCAAGAAGGTCAAGGAGACGCCGACCGACGACCCGGGCTACCCGGCACTGCTCCAGGAGGCCACCCGGATCGCGGTCACCACCTATCCGAACACCTTCCTGTACCTGACGCCGTCGATCATCGCCCGCAAGGGCGTCTCCGAGCTGCCGAAGTCCCCGAGCCTGCGCCGCTTCGAGGGGGTGTCCACGTCATGAGCGTGGCCGCTCCCGCCCGGCCGGTGACCATCACGGTCACCGGCCGCGGGACGGTGGCGGGCGTCGTACGACGCACCACGCCGTGGTTGCGGTCCCTGGCCGGTTCCCTCGCCATCACCATCACGGTGCTCCTCCTCGCCTCGGTGATCACCTTCGCGCTCGGCGCCCTCAGCGACAGCAACCCGGCGGCCGCGGCGCTGGGGGAGACCGCCACGCCGGAGGACATCGCCCGCCTCAACCACGAGTTCGGCCTCGACCGACCGCTGGTCGTGCAGTACTTCAGCTGGGTGGGCAACGGACTCACCGGAGACCTCGGCCGGTCGTGGTTCACGACCATCCCGGTCGCCGACAGCATCCGCGCCGCGCTGCCCGTGGACCTGTCGATCGCCGCCTTGGCCCTGGCCCTGGCGATCGTCATCGGCGGTGGTGCCGGCATCGGCGCCGCGCTCAGCAACGGCGGTGTGTTCGACCGCGCGGTCACGCTGGTGTGCTCCCTGCTGGGCACCCTGCCGCCCTTCGTCATCGGCATGGCCCTGATCGTCGTGTTCTCCGTCAAGCTCGAGCTGCTGCCCGCCGGCGGCTACGTCCCGATCGGGGTCGACCCCGTGCAGTGGCTGCGGTTCTCGATCCTGCCCGGCCTGGCCCTGAGCCTCGACGTGGCCGCTTCGATCGCACGCCAGCTGCGGACCTCGCTCACCGGCGAGCTGCGTGAGAACTATGCGGTCGGTGCGGAGATGCGCGGATTCGGGCGGCGCCGCGTGCTCTTCGGGCACGTCCTGCGCAACGCGGCCGGCCCGACGCTGGCCGTGATCGGTCTCGCCATCCCGCTGATCATCGGCGGCGCGGTGATGACGGAGAAGCTCTTCGGGCTCCCCGGTGTCGCCCAGCTCGCCCTGCAGTCCGCCGAGCGCGGTGACGTGCCGGTCGTTCTCGGGACCCTGCTGGTCACGGCCGTGGTGGTCGTCATCGCCAGCCTGGTGATCAACGTCCTGCAGACGCTGCTCAACCCGGTCGCCCGCCGTGGCGACGGCACGGCGGGGGTGGCCCGATGAGGACCCTCGCAGCCCTGTGGCGGGTGCCGAGCGCACGCCTTGCCCTCGTCATCCTGTTCGGTGTCGGTTTCCTTGCGCTCTTCGGCGGCGCCCTCGCCCCGCACGACCCGCTCCATCAGTACACCGACGAGGTCCTGCAGGGTCCCAGCGCGAGCCACCTCCTCGGGACCGACTACGTCGGCCGTGACGTGCTCAGTCGCCTGATGGAGGGGACCCGCCTCTCGGTGGTCGGTGCGGTCGAGGCGGTGCTCATCGGCGGACTCCTCGGGGTACCGGCCGGACTGGCATCGGCCTGGCTCGGGCCGCGCCTGGAGTGGATCACGCTCCGCACGAGCGACACCCTCGTGGTCCTGCCGTTCACGGTCTTCGCCATCGCGGTGGCCGGCACGCTCGGCAACGGGTTGCAGCAGGCCATGGTCGCGATCGGCGTCCTCATCAGCCCGGTCTTCTATCGCGTGACCCGTGCCGCGACGCTCGGCCTTCGCAAGGTGCAGTACGTCGAGGCCGCCGAGCTGATGGGTGCCACCGAGTGGTGGACCCTGCGTCGGCACATCTGGAGCAAGGTCCTGCCGAACGTCGCGGTGACAGCTGCCCATGCCACCGGATCTGCGCTGCTCGTGGTGGCCTCGCTGGCGTTCCTCGGCCTCGGCGTCACCCCGCCGGCGCCGACCTGGGGCGGGATGCTGTCGTCCGACCTGGGCTACCTCGCCCAGCAACCCTGGGCGCCCGTGTTCCCGGCGCTGCTCATGATGGCGACCGTCGGCTCCCTCAACCTGCTGGCCGACGCGATCCGCGATGCCACCGGAGCCACCGAGGCGCCCCGGCGCCGTACCCGAATCGTCTCGTCCGCCCCTGCCCGAAAGGAGCATTCCGATGTCGTCCCCGCATGAGGAGACCCGCGTGCAGAACACGCTGGAGGTCAACGAGCTCCAGGTCTCGGTCGCCGACGGGCTCGTCGCCGTCCACGACGTGTCCTTCGCGATCCGTCGGGGTGAGTCGGTCGGGCTGGTCGGTGAGTCGGGCAGTGGCAAGACGCTCACCTGCCGTGCCGTCCTCGGACTGCTCCCCGCCACCGGTCGGGTCGACGCCGGCCGCATCGTGCTCGGTGCGGGCACCGACGCGGTGGAGCTCACCGGGGCGCGACGATCGACGTGGGACCAGGTCCGGGCGGTGCGCATCGGCGCGGTGTTCCAGGACCCGGCGTCGTACCTCAACCCCTCACTCACCGTCGGCCACCAGCTGGCCGAGCAGCTGCGGGTCAAGGGCGGCCTATCGCGGCGGGCCGCGCAGCTTCGTTCAGTCGAGCTCTTCGACGAGGTCGGCCTGCACGACCCGGCCAACGTGTTCCACCAGTACCCGCACCAGCTCTCGGGCGGCATGCTGCAGCGCGTCCTGATCGCCATCGCGGTGTCGTGCGAGCCGGAGCTGCTCATCGCCGACGAGGCGACCACTGCCCTGGACGTGGTGATCCAGGCCGAGATCCTGGCCCTGCTGCGCCGGCTGCGGGACACGCACGGCCTGTCCCTGCTCCTGGTCACCCACGACCTCGCCGTCGTCGCCGAGAGCTGCGACCGCATCCTCGTCATGTACGGCGGCCAGGTGGTGGAGAGCGGACCGACGGACCAGGTGCTGCGCGATCCCCAGCACCCGTACACCCAGGCACTCATGGGAGTCGCGACGATCGGCAGCTGGCACCGGCGCCGGCTCGACGTGATCCCCGGCCAGCCGCCGGCGGCCGGTGAGCAGATGCCGGGATGCCGGTTCGCGCCACGGTGCGCCCACGCCATGGCGGCCTGTGTGACCGGCCCGGTGCCGGTCGCCGATCTCGGGGGAGAGCGGACCAGCCGCTGCGTCCTCGCGGACCCGCTGGCACGGGACACAAGCACGACGACGGCACAGGCGGTGTCGGCATGACGACGACCCAGGAACGGCCCCTGGTCACGGCGACCACACCGGAGTCGGCGCCCCTGCTGAGCGTCCGCGGCCTGTCGGTCTCCTACGCGCCACCGCGCAAGGGCACCCACCTCGGCACCGGTGCCGCACTCGTCGAGGCAGACCTCGACATCCGGTCGGGCGAGATCGTCGGCATCGTGGGCGAGACCGGTTCGGGCAAGACCACCCTCGCCCGGGCAACGGTCGGCCTGGTCGCACCCGCCGCAGGCACGATCGAGTTCGCGGGACAGGACATCGGTGGCCTGCGTGGCCGTGCCCGCCGGGCGTTCCGGCGTTCCGGGCAGGTCCAGCTGGTGTTCCAGGACCCGTTGCGTTCACTGGACCCCGACCTGACGGTCGCCAGCATCGTGCGGGAGCCGCTCGACATCGCGGGCACCCTGCCCCGGGCCGAGCGCGACCAGCGGGTGCGCGAGTCGCTGCGCCTGGTCGGCCTCGAGCCGGACGAGGTGCTGCTCCGGCGGCCGCGGCAGCTCTCGGGCGGCCAGCGCCAGCGGGTCTCCCTCGCCCGCGCCATCGCGACCCGACCCCGGCTCCTCTACTGCGACGAACCGGTCTCCGCGCTGGACGTGTCCAATCGCAACCTCGTGCTCAACCTCCTCGAGCAGCTGCGCACCGAGCTCGACCTGGCGGTCGTGATCATCGCGCACGACCTCAGCTCGCTGGCCGGCATCGCCGACCGCGTCGCGGTCTTCTACCGGGGCAGGCTCGTCGAGCAGGGCCCGATCCGCGCGGTGCTCGAGGACCCGGCACATCCGTACACCGCGTTGCTCACTGCTTCTGCGCCCAGCGTGGTCCAGGAGGACCGGCTCCGGCCCGATCAGCTGAAGCCGGCGCCCGACGCACCGGCCCGGCCGGTCGACGGTGGGTGCGTCTTCGCCCATCGCTGCCCGTTCGTCCACGACGCCTGCGCCGAACAGCCCGCACCCGCGCGCGTGCCCGACGCACCTGCCCGGCTCGCGTCGTGCCACGACGCGGTCACCTGGCGTGACCGGCTCGACCAACCTCACCCCCCGCTACGAGAGGCCACCTCATGACCCACGACCCCCGCTACCACGACGTCGAGATCCTCGGCATGATCGGCACCGCGGATGCCTCCGAGATCCGGCCCGGCAACGCCGCGGTCGTCGATGCCGACTACACCGCGCGCTTCGCACGGGCGCACGAGGACGGCGGGTTCGACCGGGTCCTGATCGGCTACGGCTCCGGATGGGCCGAAGGCAGCCAGGTCGCCGCCTTCGCCGCCGCCCACACCGAGCGGCTCGGCCTGCTCGTCGCGCACCGGCCGGGCGTCGTACACCCGACCCTGGCGGCGCGCACCTTCAGCACGCTCGACCAGTTCAGCAAGGGGCGGGTGGCGCTGAACATCGTCACCGGCAGCACCGACACCGAGCAACGGCGGGAGGGCGACTACCTGCCGCACGACGAGCGGTACGACCGCACCGACGAGTACCTCCAGGTGCTCCGCACCACGTGGGACACCAAGGGGCCACGGGACTTCGAGGGTCGCTACTACCGGTTCGAGGGCGCCACTCCGCAGGTGTTCCCCTACCAGGACCGTCATCTGGAGCTGTTCTTCGGCGGGAGCTCGCCCGCGGCGAACGTCGTCGGTGCGCGGCACGCCGACACCTACATGCTGTGGGGCGAGCCGTTGAAGGAGACGGGCGACCAGATCGCCGCCGTCACGCAGCGGGCTGCCGAGGCAGGACGTCCGCAGCGGCCGAGGATCTCGGTCTCCTTCCGGCCGATCCTCGGCGCGACCGACGAAGCAGCCTGGGAACGGGCGCACGGCATCGTGGACACCATCAACGGTGCCGCCGGAGCCCAGTTCCGGCAGAAGGTCGGGCTGCTGCACCCGCAGGGCCGGGCCCCGGAGAACACGGGCTCGCAGCGGTTGCTGGCCGTGGCCGAGAAGGGCGACCTGCACGACCGTTGCCTGTGGACCCCGACGACGAAGGCCGTGGGCGGCGGGGGCAACTCCACCGCCCTGGTCGGCTCGCCCGAGACCGTGGCTGCCGCGATGCTCGACTACGTCGAGATCGGCGTCGACACCGTGCTGATCCGCGGCTACGACCCGCTGCAGGACGCGATCGACTACGGCCGCGACCTCCTTCCGCTGGTCCGGCAGGAACTCGCGCACCGCGCCGCCACCCGCCGTACGGACACCGAAAGAGCGGCCGTCTGATCCATGAGGCCACTGGAAGGAGTGCGGGTCGTCGAGCTGGCGCACGTCGCCGCCGGACCGTTCACGGGCATGCTGCTCGCGGACCTCGGTGCCGACGTGGTCAAGGTCGAGCCGCCGAGCGGGGACCAGATGCGAGCCTGGCCGCCGTTCGCCGACGACGGCGAGGAGCGGTTCAGCCACAACTTCGCATCGGTGAACCGCAACAAGCGATCGGTCGTCGCCGACCTCAAGGACCCGGTCGACCTGGCCCGGGTGGGCGAGCTGGTCGCCGCAGCCGACGTGGTCGTGGAGAACTACCGGCCGGGCGTGCTCGATCGGCTCGGGCTCGGCTACGACACGGTGCGCGAGGGCCACCGCGGACTCGTCTACTGCTCGATCTCGGGGTACGGGCTGACCAGCCCGTACGTCGACCACGGCGCCTACGACGTCGTCATCCAGGGCATGTCGGGCCTGATGAGCGTCACCGGGGAACCGGACGGTGGCCCGGTCAAGGCGGGCGTGCCGGTCGGCGACTTCACCGCCGGTCTCTACGCGGCGTACACCATCGCGGCCCTGCTTCCCCAGGTCCGCAACAGCGGTACGTCGACGCGCATCGACTGCCCGATGCTCGATTGCCTCCTGGGCGTCTCCGCGCTCCAGACCAGCGAGTACTGGGGCTCCGGGATCGAGCCGCGCCGCCTCGGCACGGCCCACCCTCGCAACGCGCCGTACCAGGGCTTCGCTGCCGCCGACGCCGCCTTCACGGTCGCCGCCGGCAACGACCGGCTCTGGGCCGCGGTCGCCGAGGTCGTCGGCCTGCCCGAGCTCGCCGACGACCCGCGCTTTCGCCACCAGCTGGACCGGGTG
>NZ_JBMCZA010000107.1:1455-1646 GCF_048654705.1 Nocardioides sp. CPCC 206348 | reverse complement strand
GAGATCCTCGCCGACCCGCACGTCGAGGTCACCGGACTGGTCGCCACCGCGGACGTCCCGGTCGCGGGCCCGACGCCGACCGTCGTCTTCCCGGTCCGCGTCGAGGGCCTGACCGCGCGCCTCGACCGCGGCGCACCACGACTGGGCGCCGACGCCGACGTGTACGACGAGTGGGTGAACCGATGACGCTC
>NZ_JBMCZA010000107.1:1257-1389 GCF_048654705.1 Nocardioides sp. CPCC 206348 | reverse complement strand
GAGCTGGTCGAGGACCTGCTCGACGTCGTCGCGGAATCCGCTGCGGCCCGGCCCGCCGCTCTGGTGCTGCGCGGCAACGCCCGGCACTTCGCGGCCGGCTTCGACCTCGACGGGCTGGCACAGGAGACCGAC
>NZ_JBMCZA010000107.1:0-1159 GCF_048654705.1 Nocardioides sp. CPCC 206348 | reverse complement strand
GCCGCCGTCGGCGCCGGAGCCGACCTCGTCCTGGCCTGCGACCACCGGCTGGTGGACCCGGGGGTGACCTTGCGCTTCCCGGGCTCGGCCTTCGGCGTCGCGCTGGGCACCGTACGTCGCGCTGAGCTCGGCGACCGGCTGGTCACCGGCGCGCCGGTGTCGCTCGAGAGCGCGCTCCGCGCCGATCGACTGCCACGACCTCGCCACGACGCGGACGCGGAGCTCGCGGCCCTGGCCCGCTCGGTCGCCGTACCCGGGTTGCGGGACCGGATCGCGGCCTACGCCGCGTCGACCCACCTGCCCAGAACGAAGGAACTCGCATGACCCAGCACCCCACCCCGACCGTCCCCGTCACCAGCGACGTGCCCGAGATCGAGGCCTTTGCCTCCCGGGTGGCGGATCTGGTGGCCAGCGGCCTGGACGAGCACGCCCTCACGGCGGCGATCCGCGACGACCTCGCGGACACGCTTGCGGCAGGCTTCGACCTGCCGCTGGACAAGACACGTCCCGATCCCGAGCGCTACGTCATGTACCCGCTCCACGTCGCGGCGGACGGGTCCTTCTCCATCGCCAGCGCGGTGTGGAACGTCGGCCAGGGCACGCCCGTGCACGGCCACGAGACCTGGGGCGTCGTCGGGATCCACCGTGGCGTCGAGGTGGAGACCCGCTTCGAGAAGCCGACCAGGCCGGGCCTGCCCCTCGTCGCAGAAGGCACCGAGGAGTGGGGCGCCGGCCAGGTGACCGTGTGCTGCACGACCGACGACGACGTGCACCAGGTCCGCTGCGGCGGCGACGAGCCCGTCGTCGGCATTCACGTCTACGGCGCCGACATCGGCACCCTGCCCCGTCGCTCGTACGACCCCGACACGGGAGCCGTGCACTGGTTCACGTCCACGTGGGCCCGCTAGAGGAGAGAGAACGATGACCGTGACTTCCTGGAACGAACCCCACGGGGGGACCCCGCGCGGCACCCTGATCGTGTTGCCCGGCCGTGGTGAGACGGCGGCGTCGTACGAGCGCTTCGGCCGCCGGATCTCCGCCGATGCCTGGCGGGTGCGGCTGGTGCCCGTCGACCTCGACGACCTCGAGGGCACGCGGGTGCAGGTCGAGAAGCTGCTCGTCGACGAGTCGATGCCCGCGCCCAAGGTGCTGGTCGGCG
>NZ_JBMCZA010000106.1:18953-19305 GCF_048654705.1 Nocardioides sp. CPCC 206348 | reverse complement strand
AGCACGCGAGAGGCCGGCACCAGGTCGTCGACGGAGTACCGCGCCTCGACCCGTTCGCCGATCTGGCCGTGCGCCGCCCGCAGCACCTCGATCGGCGAGCCGCCCGAACAGCGGGCGGCCAACTGGCTCACCGCTGCCGAGTGCCAGTCGAGCAGGCCTGTGGAGCCCGTGGAGCCACGGGCACCGCGAGCCGAGGCCTCGGAGGCCAGTGGCGTGCGATCACGCCACCAGGGCGTCAGGATCCGGCTGGTGATCGCAGTGCCTCCGGTCTCAGATGGGTCGGTCGTCCCGGTTGCGCGGGTCGATCAGGTCGACGATGCGCTGCAGGTCGCCGGTGTTGGCGAACTCGATG
>NZ_JBMCZA010000106.1:15454-18943 GCF_048654705.1 Nocardioides sp. CPCC 206348 | reverse complement strand
CGCACGAGGTCAGATCGGCCGGTCCTGGCGGTTGCGCGGGTCGATCAGGTCGACGATGCGCTGTAGGTCGCCGGTGTTGGCGAACTCGATACTGATCTTGCCCTTGGCCTTGCCCAGGTCGATCTTGACCCGCGTCTCGAGCCGGTCGCCGAGGCGATCCGAGAGCTCGACCAGCCCGGGCGCCTTCGGGCGGGCCCGGGGCGGACGCGGGGCAGCGCCGCCGACGTCACCGACCGCGACGATCTCCTCGAGGCCGCGCACCGAGATGCCCTCGGCCACGACCCGCTGCGCGAGCCGGTCCTGGAGGTCGGCCTCGGGGACGCCGAGCAACGCCCGGGCGTGACCGGCGGACAGGACGCCCGCTGCGACCCGGCGCTGGACGGCCGGGGAGAGCTTGAGCAGGCGCATCGTGTTGCTGATCTGCGGACGCGAGCGACCGATCCGCTGGGCGAGCTCCTCGTGCGTGCACGCGAAGTCCTCGAGCAGCTGCTGGTAGGCCGCGGCCTCCTCCAGCGGGTTCAGGTTGCTGCGGTGCAGGTTCTCCAGCAACGCATCGCGGAGCATCGCGGTGTCGTCGGTCTCCCGGACGATCGCCGGGATGGTGGCGAGGCCGGCCTGCTGGGTCGCGCGCCAACGCCGCTCCCCCATGACCAGCTCGAAGGTGTCCGGGCCGCTTCGTCGTACGACGACGGGCTGGAGCAGGCCGATTTCGCGGATCGAGTGGACCAATTCGGCCATCGCGTCCTCGTCGAAGACCGTCCGCGGGTTGACCGCGTTGGGCTTGATCTGGTCGACGGGCAATTCGGCGAAGTAGGCCCCGTCAACGGGCGCCAGACCCGAATCTTCGATCTGAGGGCCTCGCGCCGATTCGGTGGACCCGGGGTCCACGGACGCGCTGGAAGTGGCTCCTGCGGAAAGGTCCGCATCCTGAAATGTCGAGTTGACAGGGGGAGCCGTCGGGATGAGCGATCCGAGGCCGCGACCGAGGCCGCGACGAGGTGCCCCGGCGTTCACTGAAGACTGCCCTTCGTGACGATCTCGCGCGCCGCTTCGAGGTAGCTGAGGGCCCCCGGCGAGCCCGGATCGTAGGTCATCACGGTCTGTCCGTACGACGGTGCCTCGGAGACGCGGACCGATCGCGGGATGGCCGTCTTCACGACCTGGTCACCGAAGTGGTCGCGGACCTCCTGGGCGACACCGGCCGCGAGGCGGGTCCGGGCGTCGTACATCGTCAGCAGGATGGTGGAGACCGCGAGGTCGGGGTTCAGGTGGGCGCGGACCATGTCGACGGTCTTGAGCAGCTGGCCGAGGCCCTCCAGGGCGTAGTACTCGGCCTGGATCGGGATCATCATCTCGGCACCCGCGACGAGCGCGTTCAGGGTGAGCAGGCCGAGCGACGGCGGGCAGTCGATGAAGACGTAGTCGAACCGGTCCTCCCCCACCTTCTCCGCGGAACCGATCCGCGGGTGGGCGTCGATCGCCTTCTTCAGGCGCTGCTCGCGGGCGACGACGCTGACCAGCTCGATCTCGGCTCCGGCGAGATCGATGGTCGCCGGGACGACCCAGAGACCGGCCGCGTCGGGGCACGGCTGCGCGATGTCGGCGATCGCCAGGCCGTCCACGAGGAGCTCGTAAGTCGAGGGGGTGCCCTGGTGGTGATCGATGTTCAGCGCGGTCGACGCGTTGCCCTGGGGGTCGAGGTCGATGACCAGGACCTTCTGGCCGAGCTGGGTCATCGCGGCAGCGAGGTTGACGGTCGAGGTGGTCTTGCCGACCCCGCCCTTCTGGTTCGCCACGACGAAGACGCGCGTCTCCGAGGGTCGGGCGAGCTGCTCCTGCGGGATGCCGGCGCGCACCAGGACGGTGGCCTGTGCGGCCCGCGCCAGGGGCGTCAGGTCGTCGTCGAAGTCAGCGGCGGCCTCGGCCAGCTGGGCCGCGGTCCGGACCTGGTTCGACATCGGCGGGTACGGCGCCGTCACCGTTTCACGTGAAACGTCAGCGTCCTCGGCGGGACCGGTTTCACGTGAAACATCGTCGTTGGCCGCGACATCACTCGACACCGCTACCTGTGGATAACCAGGGCCGGTCTGTGGATGGGCACGCTCAGGACCGGTACTCCCATCGGTGGAAAACCCTTCGGGGGTGAACGGGTCGCTCACGACTTCCTCCTCTTGGAACGTGACGTACCGGGACGTGATTCGCGAGAACCACGGGTGCCACGAGGGGGCAACGATACGCGTGTTGGGTCGGCCCAGGTGACCCGGACGACCTGAATCGGATCGACACCGTCCAGGCCGCCAAACTCGGCGCCGAGGGTGTCGATGGTGGGGGGAGCGCACCGCAGCTTCGACAGCGTCGGACCAGCGGCAGCGACCTCGTCGGCAGCCGAGCTGCCCTTCATGGCGACGAGGGCTCCGTGCGGTGCGACGAGCGGCATGCTCCACCCGAGCAGTCGCTCCAGGGGAGCCACCGCGCGGGACGTGACGACGTCGTACGTCGCCTTGCCGTGCAACGCGTCGGCGCGGCCCCGGACGACCGTGACGTTGGACAGGTCCAGTTCCGCCACGACCTCCTCCAGGAACGTCGTACGACGCAGCAGGGGCTCCACCAGGGTGATGGAGAGGTCGGGGCGGGCAACAGCCACCACGAGGCCGGGCAGGCCCGCCCCGGAGCCGATGTCGACCACCGTGGCGTCCTGGGGGAGCGCGGGCGACAGCAGCGCGCAGTTGATCAGGTGCCGGTCCCACAGGCGCGGGGCTTCACGCGGCCCGATCAGGCCGCGGATCACTCCCTCGGTGGCCAGCAGCTCGGCGTACCGGATCGCCAGCGGCAACCGGTCGGCCGGGAAGACCTCGGCGGCAGCGGCCGGGACGGGTCCCACAGAAGACCGCACCCCCGGGCCTTCCGGATCCTGCGGATCCGGAGACACCGGGGGTGTGGTGGAGTCGTCTTGTTTCACGTGAAACGTCGACTGGGCCGCGGAGGCTCAGGCGTCCGCGGGGAGCACGACGACGTAGCGACGCGGCTCGACGCCCGCGGACTCCGACCGGAGGCCGGCAGCGGCGACGGCGTCGTGGACGATCTTGCGCTCGAACGGCGACATCGCGTCGAGCGACACCGGCTCGCCGGAGGCGATGACCTGGGCGGCCGTCTCCGCACCGAGCTGGGTGAGGCGGGTGCGCTTGTCCGCACGGAAGCCGGAGATGTCGAGCATCAGGCGCGAACGCTCGCCGGTCTCGCGGTAGACGGCGAGGCGGGTGAGTTCCTGCAGGGCCTCGAGCACCTTGCCGTCGGAGCCCACGAGCTGCGAGAGGTCGGCACCGACGATCGACACGGCGGCCCGGTCGGCCTCCACGTCGATGTCCAGGTCGCCGTCGAGGTCCGCGATGTCGAGCAGTTCCTCGAGGTAGTCGGCGGCGATGTCGCCTTCCTGCTCGAGGCGGGCAACCCGGTCGGCCTCGGTCTTCGGGGCGGCAGCGGCCGGAGCGT
>NZ_JBMCZA010000106.1:10342-15423 GCF_048654705.1 Nocardioides sp. CPCC 206348 | reverse complement strand
GCGCGTCCGTCTCCACGACCTCGTTCTCGGTCACGGCTTCGGTCTCGATGTCGGCGCTCATTCGGGTTCTCCCTGGTTCGTGGTGGGCTTCGTCTTGTTGGCGGCGCTGTTACTGGCGCCTCCGGCGTTCTTCTTGCGCTGGGCCTTCGTCTGGCGCTTGGGCTGCTGTCGTACGGCGGCCGCACGGCGCTCCTCGGCGGCAGCAGCCTCAGCGGCCTCCGCCTCGGCGACGAGGTCGACCTTGCCGTGCTTCAGGGCCTTGGCGCGGTCGCGCTCCTTCTTGGCCTGCTCGGCCGGCGTTCCGGGCGCAGGGTTGTTGCGGATGACGTAGAACTGCTGGCTCATGGTCCACAGGTTCGAGGTGGTCCAGTAGAGGAGCACGCCGATCGGGAACGCGACGCCACCGAGGCCGAAGGCCACCGGGAGGATGTAGAGAAGCATCTTCTGCTGCTGGGCGTACGGGCCGCTCATCGCCTCGGCCGGCATGTTCTTGGCCATCAGCTGGCGCTGGGTGAAGAAGGTGGTGGCGGTCATCGCGAGCACGAGGACGAGCGCGACGATCATGACGGCCGTCTGGGGCTCGGGGCCCCAGGTGCGCGAGCCCCAGAACGAGTCGGCGAGCGGGATCTTGCCGAAGACCTCGGACTGGCCGAACTGCTTGGCGCGGTCGGCGTCGAGGAAGCCGTGGGCCTTGTTCTTCTTGGCGGCCTGGTCGAGCAGGCGGAACAGGGCGAAGAAGATCGGCATCTGCAGCAGGATCGGCAGGCAGGACGCGAACGGGTTGGTCCCCGCGTCCTTGTAGAGCTTCATCGTCTCTTCGGCCAGCTTCTGCCGGTCGTGGCCGTACTTCTTCTGCAGCTCCTTGACCTTGGGCTGCAGCAGCTGCATGTTGCGGCTGGACTTGATCTGCTTCACGAACAGCGGGATCAGCGCCGCCCGGATCACGAGCGTCAGGCCGATGATCGACAGTGCCCACGACAGACCACCGGCGGGATCCAGGCCCAGCAGGCTGAACAGCTCGTGCCAGCCGATGAGCACCGCGGAGATGATGTAGTAGAGCGGCACCATGATGAAGTGGCCGATGTCGCCGAAGATGCCCACGGATCAGGCTCCTTGCTGAGTGTGAGGTCCGCCGGCGGACGCCGTACGGAGTTCGGGGGAGCGCGGAGTGCGCTCAGGGACGTGGTCAACGCCCCCGGGAGACCAGGGGTGGCACCGCAGCAGGCGTCGTACGGCCAGCCAGGTGCCCTTGAAGGCTCCGTGCACCTGCAGCGCCTGGACGGCGTACGCCGAACAGGAGGGGTAGTAGCGGCAGGTGGGACCCAGCATCGGGCTGATCAGGAGCTGATAGCCGCGCACCAGACCGATCAGCAGCCACTTCATCACGCCTCCCCGGCCATGGCGCCGGACGGGACCACGCGTTGCAGACAACGGTCGAGGTCCGCCACCAGTTCCGGGTACGACGCCGTGGCAGCCGGTGCCTGGGCCCGCACCACGAGCAGGGAGCCCGCGGGGAGCGCGTCCAGGCGATCGCGCATGGCGTGCCGCAATCGGCGCTTGACCTGGTTGCGGACCACCGCCGTACCGACGGCCTTGCTGACGACGAACCCGACGCGCGCGGAACCTGCTCCGGACACGCCAACGACCTGCGTGCCCTCAGGGGGCAGCAGGTGGGTGACGACGGAGCGGCTTCCGGCGCGACGGCCGCGACGACTCGCCGCCCGAAAACCCTCGGGGTCGGTGAGCCGGGAACCGGCGGTGAGCACGGTCAGCCCCACGGAATGCGCTGGGCGGACACGAGCCGTCCTCAGACGGACAGGCTCTGACGGCCCTTTCGGCGACGGTTCGCCAGAATCGAGCGACCCGCGCGGGTCCGCATACGAAGGCGGAAGCCGTGGACCTTGTGCCGGCGGCGGTTGTTCGGCTGGTACGTGCGCTTGCTCACGATGACCTCTCAGGTGCAAATGTCGGGAAGGGTCAGCCGGCAGCCCAGGAGAGGCTCCGGTCAGGAGCCGCAGGACCTGTCGGCCGGCACCGCGCAGCCACGAGGCGGTCAGGGCCTCGTGGACATGCGGCACCGGTCGACTCCGGTTGACCAATCAACGGTACGCGCAGGCCCAATCCGGGGTCAAACCGACGGCACCCCCGCCCTCCTTGCACAGATGAAGGTGAAAACCTGTGGATAGCGGGTTGATCCGCAGGCCGATCGGCGTCTAGGTTCGATGGATCCGGGTTTCCCCGCCGGACCTCGAAGCAGCCCGTCGACACCGTGACCCGCAGCACCATCAACCCCCACCACAAGGCGTTGACCTGCGGAAACAGTGATCGGAGCGCCGATTCGAGGCGGCCTCGGTTTCGTATCACGCGCCAGTGATGCAAATGTTCACAACCTGTGGACAAACTTGTGGAGCCAGCCCCTTGAATTCGGCCGGCACCACCCGAAGGCCGCCCACCGGCGGACCGGACAAGACGAACAGCGAGAGGTGTGAGGCGTGACCGGCAACCCCGATCAGCCCCAGAACGACCCCAACCCGGACTCGGTACCGGACTCGGCAACGATCCGTCTCGGCGTCGAGTGGTCCGCTGTCGTCGGTGAGCTCCAGGCCCATCAGCGTGCCTGGCTCCAGGCGAGCCGACCCGTCACGCTGCACGGCACCACCGCGATCGTGGCCGTCCCGGACGACTTCACCCGCAAGCGCCTCGAGGGTCGGCTGCGCAGCCAGCTCGAGGACGCCCTGACCGAACGCTTCGGCCAGGAGGTGCAGCTGGCGGTGACCGTCGACAGCACGCTGCGCCATGACGTGCCGTTCGAGGGTGGCCCGGCGCCGTACGACCAGGGACCCGGCTACGACCAGCCGACGTTCGAGCAGCCGGCCCCGACGCCGCAGATCGACTTGTCGACAAAGCCACAAACCGATTCGTCGACGTACGACGCGGCCGCAGTCGTCGCCGCCCCCGGGTACGACGCCACGTTCACCCCGCCCGACCTGAACGCCGCCAACGCGGCCGGCCCCTCGGCCACCGGGACCGGCGAATCGCGCCTGAACCCGAAGTACACCTTCGAGACGTTCGTCATCGGCTCGTCCAACCGCTTCCCCCACGCCGCGGCCGTCGCGGTCAGCGAGGCGCCGGGCAAGAGCTACAACCCGCTGCTGGTCTACGGGGAGTCCGGCCTCGGCAAGACGCACCTGCTGCACGCGATCGGGCACTACGTCCGCACGATCTATGCCGGTTCCAAGGTGCGCTACGTCTCCAGCGAGGAGTTCACCAACGAGTTCATCAACGCGATCCGCGACGACCGGCAGGACCGGTTCAAGCGGAAGTACCGCGAGGTGGACGTGCTGCTGATCGACGACATCCAGTTCCTGGCGGGCAAGACGCAGACCCAGGAGGAGTTCTTCCACACCTTCAACACGCTCCACAACGCGAACAAGCAGATCGTGCTGACCTCCGACCGGCCGCCCAAGCTGCTCGAGGCGCTGGAGGACCGGCTGCGCAACCGCTTCGAGTGGGGCCTCATCACCGACGTCCAGGCGCCCGACCTCGAGACCCGGATCGCGATCCTTCGCAAGAAGGCCGCCATGGACCGCCTCACCGCGCCCTCCGACGTCCTCGAGTTCATCGCCAGCAAGATCCAGACGAACATCCGCGAGCTCGAGGGCGCCCTGATCCGGGTCACCGCCTTCGCGAACCTCAACCGCCAGGACGTCGACATGACGCTGGCCGAGATCGTGCTCAAGGACCTGATCCCCGACGGTGGCGAGCCGGAGATCACCGCGCCGCTCATCATCGCCCAGACCGCGGCGTACTTCGGCCTCTCCATCGAGGAGCTCACCGGTCCCAGCCGCGGCAGGCACCTGGTGATGGCCCGTCAGATCGCCATGTACCTGTGCCGTGAGCTCACCGGCCTGTCGCTGCCGAAGATCGGTGCGCAGTTCGGCAACCGTGACCACACGACCGTGATGTACGCCGAGCGCAAGATCAACCAGCTCCTCGGCGAGCGTCGTGCCGTCTTCAACCAGGTCAGCGAACTGACCAACCGCGTGAAGATGCAGGCCCGGCAGGGCTGATCCTGCGGCTCGTGCCAGAAATCTTCTGGTGATTCCAGCCTGTGGAGAAACCACCCCGAATTGTGCGAACTACACGGGGAGGATTCCGTGGAACCACCTGGAGCTCGTCGTACGACCGGGGGTTCGTGCACAGGGGCACCCCGTTCGTACCGATTTCATCCACACCCTTCATCCACCGGTCATCTGCGGTCTGACCTGCGAAGACGTCGGTCATCCACAGTTTCCACCGCACCTATGACTACTCCCTCTTGAACTCCAACACTTCGAAGCGCAGCACCTCTCCGGGCCCTTTCCCTGTGCACTCAGCGGACCGGGACCGATCCCCGAGGGGCTTCGACGAGGTTCTGGGTGCAGGTCTTGGGAATGACATGGCAGGATGCAACCCCACACGGGCACGAACTCCAGATCTGTCATTCCCCGGCAGGCGCACCGCAGCGAGTTGGGCCCGGCTCCTTCGAACTAGTGATGAGGTACGACGCCGTGAAGTTCCGTGTCGACCGTGACGTCCTCGCCGACGCCGTGGCCTGGGCTGCCCGCAGCCTTCCGGTGCGCCCCAGTGCCCCTGTCCTCGCCGGCCTGTTGATCGAGGCCAGCGACGAGGGCCTGATCCTCTCGACGTTCGACTACGAGACGTCGGCCCGCGCCACGCTCAACGCGGAGGTCAGCGACGAGGGCAAGGCACTCGTCAGTGGCCGGCTGCTCGCCGACATCTGCCGCAGCCTCCCGAACAAGCCCGTCGACATCACCCTCGACGGCACCCGCGTCTCGCTCACCTGCGGGTCCTCGCGCTTCTCGCTGCAGACGATGCCCGTCGAGGACTACCCGTCGATCCCGGACATGCCGAGCGCCACGGGCACCGTCCCGAGCGAGGCGTTCGCCCACGCCGTCGCCCAGGCCGTCACGGCCGCGGGTCGCGACGACATGCTTCCCGTCCTCACGGGCGTCCGGGTCGAGATCGAGGGTGACACCATCGCCCTGCTCGCCACCGACCGGTTCCGGCTGTCGCAGCGC
>NZ_JBMCZA010000106.1:9804-10332 GCF_048654705.1 Nocardioides sp. CPCC 206348 | reverse complement strand
CTTCCCGTCCTCACGGGCGTCCGGGTCGAGATCGAGGGCGACACCATCGCCCTGCTCGCCACCGACCGCTTCCGGCTCTCGCAGCGTGAGCTGACCTGGAACCCCGGCACCCCCGACGTCACGATGGCCGCCCTGGTCCCCGCGAAGGTCCTCGGCGACACCGCCAAGTCCCTCACCGCCGGCCCCGAGGTCACCATCGCGCTCTCCGCATCGGGTGCCGGCGACGGCATCATCGGCTTCGAGGGCACGGGCCCCGGCGGTGTTCGTCGTACGACGACCCGACTGCTCGACGGCGAGTTCCCCAAGGTGCGGGCACTCTTCCCGAGCGAGAAGCTGACCGTGGCGCGCATCGACCGGGCCGAGCTGATCGAGTCCGTCAAGCGCGTCTCGCTCGTCGCCGACCGCAACACCGCCGTCCAGCTCAGCTTCCGCGACGGCGCCCTGGTGCTCGACGCCGGCTCGGGCGATGACGCCCAGGCGTCGGAGTCGGTGCCCGCGCAGATCGACGGTGAGGACCTGGTGACCGGC
>NZ_JBMCZA010000106.1:7558-9794 GCF_048654705.1 Nocardioides sp. CPCC 206348 | reverse complement strand
GTCGCGGACCGCAACACCGCCGTCCAGCTCAGCTTCCGTGACGGTGCCCTCGTGCTCGACGCCGGCTCGGGCGACGACGCCCAGGCTTCGGAGTCGGTGCCCGCGCAGATCGACGGCGAGGACCTGGTCACCGGGTTCAACCCGGCGTTCCTGCTCGACGGCCTCGGCGCCATCGACGAACCGGTCGTGGAGCTCGCGTTCACCCAGGCCTCCAAGCCCGTCGTCATCAGCGGCACCGGTGACGAGAGTGCGCCCACCGATGGTGGTTCCTTCCGCTACCTGCTGATGCCGCGCCGCCTGCTCAGCTGACCCGTAGCACCCTTCGTCGTCACCCATTCGTCGCCAGCTGGAGGAATGCGCCATGGACATCGGACTGGTCGGACTCGGCAAGATGGGTGGCAACATGCGCACCCGGTTGCGCAATGCGGGCCACACGGTCGTGGGCTACGACCGCAACCCCGAGCTCGCCGACGTGGAGAGCCTGGCCGCGCTGGTCGAGGCACTCCCCTCCCCCAAGGTCGTCTGGGTGATGGTTCCTGCCGGTGACCCGACGCGGTCCACGATCGAAGAGCTCAAGGGCCTGCTCAGCGCCGGCGACGTGGTCGTCGACGGCGGCAACTCCAAGTACACCGACGACGCCATCAACGCCGCCTCCCTTGCGGAGAACGGCATCGGCTTCGTCGACTGCGGCACCTCGGGTGGCGTGTGGGGCCTGCAGAACGGCTACGCCCTGATGTACGGCGGCTCCGTCGAGGACGCCGCCAAGGTGATGCCCGCGTTCGAGGCGTTGAAGCCCGCCGACACCGAGGACGGGCTGGTCCACTGCGGCCCGACGCCGGGTGCCGGCCACTTCGCCAAGATGGTCCACAACGGCATCGAGTACGCGATGATGCAGGCCTACGCCGAGGGCTGGGAGCTGCTCGACAAGGTCGACATCGTCGAGAACGTGCCCGAGATCTTCGCCTCCTGGCGCACCGGCACCGTCGTCCGGTCGTGGCTGCTCGACCTGCTGGTCGACCAGCTCCGTGCCGACGAGCACCTCGACGGGATCCGTGGCTACGCCGACGACTCGGGTGAGGGCCGCTGGACCGTCGAGGCCGCGATCGAGAACGCCGTGCCGATGCCGGCGATCTCCGCCTCGCTGTTCGCGCGGTTCGTGTCGCGGCAGCCGGAGGACCACGCGATGAAGGCGATCTCGGCGATGCGCGCCGGCTTCGGCGGCCACGCCATCAAGAAGGACTGAGTCGAAGAAGGCTCAGATGGCCAGGGCCAGGCGGATCAACCCGTAGCCCAGCCAGATCGCACCCAGGCCGATGGCCACCGGGTGCCGCAGCATCCTGTCCAGTGAGGGCGGCGGCAGTCGCCGCGCCCGTCGTACGACGACCAGGACCACGAACGTCACGACCGCCGCGAGGGCGACCAGGCCGAACGGGTTGGCGGCGAACGACTCCGGCCACCAGCCGTGGGCGCCGTAGACCCACGACCGGGTCAGGCCGCAGCCGGGACACGGGAGTCCGGTGACGGCGCGGAACGGGCAGAGGACCGGCCCGTCCTCGATGTGGTCGGGCGACAGCAGGAACGCCGTACCGACGGCAGCGACCCCACCCGCCGCGACGACGTCCGCGCTCGAGAGGCGGACGTGTCGGAGGAGGCTCCTGGTGGAGGGCTCCTCGGTGGCGGGTGGGGTCGTGGTCACGCGTGTGCTGTCGGGGTGATGATCAGCGGAAGGGGCGGCCGTCGGCGTCGTGCTGCTTGCGCAGCGCGAACATGATCAGGTCGTAGATCGCCCAGATGCCGCAGCCACCGCAGGTGAACAGCTTGCCGAGGCCCAGACCGGTCTGGCCGAGGTAGAAGCGGTCGACACCGAAGCTGCCGAGCAGCCAGGAGAGCAGGACAACGGTCAGCCACTCCTTGTCGGAGTACAGGCCGGGGACGTCCTTGGCCGCGATGTACTGCTGGCTGTCAGCCGAACGCACCGGGGCGTCGGACTTGATCTGGCCGGAGACAGCCATCTGTGCGAGCGTGTTGAAGTCGATCGGGCCCTGCTCCTGGCCGAGCACGTTCACGTAGAAGGGGCCGCCGGAGGGGACGGGCGCGGGCGCGCCGTAGCCGTAGTTGCCCGGGGGCGGGTTCTGAGGAGGTTGCGTCATGGAGGGCAGCCTAGGTCCCCGGAGGCCTCTTCAAACATGTTGCCCCGGAGGATGTCCTTTGAGGCAACGTAAAACTTGTCGTCGGC
>NZ_JBMCZA010000106.1:0-7548 GCF_048654705.1 Nocardioides sp. CPCC 206348 | reverse complement strand
GCCGAGCACGTTCACGTAGAAGGGGCCGCCGGAGGGGATGGGCGCGGGGGCGCCGTAGCCATAGCCGCCGGGGGGCGGAGGGTTCTGAGGAGGTTGCGTCATGGACGTCAGCCTAGGTCCCCGAGGGCCTCTTCAAACATGTTGCCCCGGAGGATGTCCGATGAGGCACGTAAAAGTTGTCGTCGGTGAGGGGGATGATGGGGCTGTGCACGTCTCGCATCTGACCCTCCACGACTTCCGGTCCTACGCCGATGTCGACGTGGCGCTCGACGCCGGGGTCACCGCGTTCGTGGGACGCAACGGGCAGGGGAAGACCAATCTGGTCGAGGCGATCGACTACCTGTCGCGGCTCTCGTCGCACCGGGTCGCGACCGATGCCCCGTTGATCCGGGCCGGCACCGACCAGGCCGTGATCCGGGCGGCGGTCGTCCGCGAGGGCCGCACCGCGATCCTCGAGGTCGAGCTCAACCCCGGTCGCGCCAACCGTGCCCGCATCAACCGTTCACCCCTGTCGCGCGCACGCGACCTCGCGGGAATCGTGCGCACCGTCGTGTTCAGCCCCGAGGACCTCGCCCTCGTGAAGGGCGACCCGAGCCAGCGCCGCCGGTTCCTCGATGACCTGATCGTGCTCCGCACGCCACGGATGGCGGGCGTGCTCTCCGACTACGAGCGCGTGCTGCGCCAACGCAACACCCTGCTGAAGACGATGTACGCCGCCCGGGGCTCCTCGCGCGACGGCGCCCTCGCGACGCTGGCGGTGTGGGACGACCACCTCGTCGCCACCGGCACCGAGCTGCTGCGGGCCCGGCAGGCGCTCGCGACCGACCTGGCGCCGTACCTCGGCAAGGCGTACGAGGCGGTGGCCCGTGGGGCGTCGCGGGACGACGCGCGCCTGGAGTACCAGCCGAGCGTCCCGCCGCCCGGGCCGGAGGTCGAGGAGCTTGCTCTGCAAGCGTCTCGAGACCCCCTCACCGACAGCTTCCGCGCCGAGCTCGAGCGCCGCCAGCACGACGAGATCGGGCGCGGGGTCACGCTCGTCGGCCCGCACCGCGACGACATCCTGCTGACCCTCGGTCCCGGTGACGACCAGCGGTTGCCCGTGCGCGGCTACGCCAGTCACGGCGAGTCCTGGTCGTTCGCGCTGGCGCTGCGGCTGGCGTCGTACGACCTGCTGAGGGCCGACGGCGACGACCCGATCCTGGTCCTCGACGACGTGTTCGCCGAGCTCGATGCCGAACGCCGTACCCAGCTGGCCGAGCTCGTCGCCGGCGCCGAGCAGGTGCTCGTCACCGCAGCGGTCGAGGCCGACGTCCCGCCCCAGCTGCGGGGTGTCACCTTCCACGTGGCCGGCGGTGAGGTGACCCGTGACTGAGCCGCCGATCGAACCCGACGACGCAGCAGCCGACACCGCAGCCGACGTTGCTGATGACCTCGACGAGATCGCCGTCGAGCCCGATCCGGACCACCACGCCGACGGCCTCGACCTGGCCCGCGCGCAGACCCTCGGCACCGCCGGGTCGAGCACGACGCCCGCCAAGCACCGCGGCGGACGGTTCTCCGACACGACGGCGTCGGCCAACGGCACCTTCCGTCCGGGCTCGTGGGCCCGGCGCGGTGACCCGCAGTTCAGTGGCGCCTTCCCGGACGGCCGCGACCCGCAGGGGCTCTCGGGCGAGCTCGGCAAGCTGATCAAGGACCGCGGCTGGGCCCTGGACCTGCAGGTGCGCGGGGTGTTCGGTCGCTGGACGGAGATCGTCGGCGACGAGATCGGTGCCCACTCGACCCCCGAGTCGCTGGTCGACGGCGTCCTGGTCGTCCGGACCGAGTCGACCGCGTGGGCGACCCAGCTCAAGCTGCTCGCCACGACCATCGTGCGTCGCCTGAACGAGGAGCTCGGGACGGGCACGGTCACGGTCGTGGAGGTGCTCGGACCGCTCGCACCGACCTGGAAGCACGGCAAGCGCGGCGTCCGCGACGGCCGCGGTCCGCGGGACACCTACGGGTGATCCGGTTGCGGCGGATCTGCGGCCCGAACAGCCCTCTCGGCCGTACGGGGACACATCGGACCCCCTCGCAGGCCCTCCAAACCGGCGTTATGAGCCGCTCAGGGCCGGTTTTCCACAAGGATCCCCCCGTACCGAGGGCTTAGAACGTGTTCTGAGGCCCTCAGCAGGCTAGAATGGCCATCTGGCCGGGAACGCGTCACCTGTGTGCACGACTCGGCCTTCGCCATGCCTCCGGCATGGCGGTGAAGAGGTCCAGCCAGAAGAGGTCCTGCGTGTCCAACGACAACCAGCCCGTGTCCGCGGTTCCCGCCGATGAGGTCGAGTACGACGCCTCGGCAATCCAGGTGCTGGAGGGGCTCGAAGCCGTCCGCAAGCGCCCCGGCATGTACATCGGTTCGACCGGTGAGCGCGGCCTGCACCACCTGATCTGGGAGATCGTGGACAACGCGGTCGACGAGGCGCTGGCCGGCTACTGCGACACGATCAACATCACGTTGAACGCCGACGGCTCGATCAGCGTGATCGACAACGGCCGCGGCATCCCGACCGACACCGCACCCGGCCAGGACCTGCCGGCGGCGACGCTGGCCCTGACCGTCCTGCACGCCGGCGGCAAGTTCGGTGGCGGCGGCTACAAGGTCTCCGGCGGTCTGCACGGCGTCGGTTCGTCGGTCGTCAACGCGCTCTCGACGCACCTGCACCTGGAGGTGAAGAACCGCGGCTACCTCTGGGAGCAGGAGTTCTCCCTCGGCGTACCCGACTATCCCCTGCGCCAGGTCCGCCCCCTCGAGGACGGCGAGAGCACCGGCACCACCGTCACGTGGTGGGCCTCCCCCGACATCTTCGAGACGACCGACTACAGCCTCGAGACGATCGCGACCCGCTTCCGCGAGATGGCCTTCCTGAACAAGGGCCTCAAGATCGTGCTCGTCGACGCCCGGCCCAAGGCCGAGGAGCTGGCCGACGCGGTGGAGGACGGCACGGTCGAGGTGGAGGGCGTGGCTGCTGCCGCGACCGAGATCCACGCGACCGAGGTCGACGGCCACAAGGCCCTGGAGCAGGTCTTCCAGTACGAGCGCGGCCTGGCCGACTACGTCGACTTCCTCAACCGTCGCAAGACGGTCGTCGGCTCGATCATCGACTTCGATGCCGAGACCCCGGTCGACGCGAACAACCCGATGAGCCTCGAGCTCGCGATGCAGTGGCAGACGACGTCGTACAACGAGTCGGTCCACACCTTCGCGAACACCATCAACACCCCCGAGGGTGGCACCCACGAAGAGGGCTTCCGCGCTGCACTCACCACGCTCATCAACAAGTGGGGTGAGGAGTGGGGAATGATCAAGAAGAAGGAAGATCGCCTCACCGGTGACGACATCCGCGAGGGCCTGACCGCGATCATCAGCCTCAAGATCTCCGAGCCCCAGTTCGAGGGCCAGACCAAGGCCAAGCTCGGCAACACCGAGGCCAAGGGCTTCGTCCAGTCGATCGTCAACGACCGCCTCGGCGCGTGGCTCGAGCAGAACCCGAGCGACGGCAAGGAGATCATCCGCAAGGCGCAGGCCGCGGCGACTGCCCGGATCGCCGCCCGCAAGGCGCGCGACCTGGCCCGCGGCCGCAAGGGCCTGCTCGGCAACGGCAGCCTGCCCGGCAAGCTGTCGGACTGCCAGTCGACGAACCCCGCCGAGTGCGAGGTCTTCATCGTCGAGGGTGACTCCGCCGGTGGCTCGGCGCGCCAGGGTCGCGACCCGCGCATCCAGGCGATCCTCCCGATCCGCGGAAAGATCCTGAACGTCGAGAAGGCGCGCATCGACAAGGTGCTCGGCAACGCCGAGGTCCAGTCGATCATCTCCGCCCTCGGCACGGGCATCCACGAGGAGTTCAACGAGGACAAGCTGCGCTACCACAAGGTCGTGCTGATGGCGGACGCCGATGTCGACGGCCACCACATCAACACCCTGCTGCTCACGCTGCTGTTCCGCTTCATGAAGCCGCTCATCGAGCACGGCTACGTCTACATGGCCCAGCCGCCGCTCTACCGGCTGCGCTGGAACAAGCCGCACGAGCACGAGTTCGTCTATTCCGACCATGAGCGCGACTCGCTGATGGCCGACGGCCTGAGCAAGGGCAAGAAGCTCCCCAAGGAGAACCCGGTCCAGCGCTACAAGGGTCTCGGCGAGATGAACGCCAAGGAGCTGTGGGAGACCACGATGGACCCCGACCAGCGCCTCATGCTGCAGGTGACGCTCGACGACGCGGCCCAGGCCGACGAGATCTTCTCGATCCTGATGGGCGAGGACGTCGAGCAGCGTCGTTCCTTCATCCAGCGCAACGCCAAGGACGTCCGATTCCTCGATATCTAGAACTCTCGCGGTTTTCTTAGATATCGATAGACGACGCCAGAAAGACCAATCGTGACTGAGACTCCCACTCCCCTCGGCGGCCGGATCGAGCCGATCGAGCTGCAGACCTCCATGCAGCGCGCCTACATCGACTACGCCATGGCCGTCATCGTCGGCCGGGCGCTGCCCGACGTGCGCGACGGCCTCAAGCCCGTGCACCGCCGCGTCCTCTACGCCATGTACGACGGCGGGTACCGCCCCGATCGCGGCTTCTCCAAGTGCTCGCGCGTCGTCGGTGACGTCATGGGCCAGTACCACCCGCACGGCGACACGGCGATCTACGACACCCTCGTCCGGCTCGCCCAGCCGTGGGTGATGCGCGCGCCGTTGATCAACGGCCAGGGCAACTTCGGTTCGCCGGGCAACGACTCCGCCGCAGCCATGCGGTACACCGAGTGCCGGATGGCGCCGCTGGCGCTGGAGATGGTCCGCGACATCGAGAAGGAGACCGTCGACTTCCAGCCGAACTACGACGGTCGGTCCGCCGAGCCCGTCGTCCTCCCGGCCCGGTTCCCGAACCTGCTGGTCAACGGCTCCGCCGGTATCGCGGTCGGCATGGCCACCAGCATCCCGCCGCACAACCTGCGTGAGGTCGCGGCCGGCGCGACCTGGGCGCTCGAGCACCCGGACGCCACCCGCGAGGAGCTCCAGGAGGCGCTGCTCGAGCGGATCAAGGGCCCCGACTTCCCCAACGGTGCGCTGATCGTCGGCACCACCGGCATCGAGCAGGCGTACCGCACCGGTCGTGGCTCGATCACCCAGCGTGCGGTGATCGAGGTCGACGAGGACAGCAAGGGCAGGACCTGCCTGGTCATCACCGAGCTGCCCTACATGGTGAACCCGGACAACCTGGCGCTGAAGATCGCCGAGCTCGCCGACTCCGGCAAGGTGCAGGGCATCAGCGACGTCCGCGACGACACCTCGGACCGCACCGGCCAGCGCCTGGTGGTCGTGCTCAAGCGCGACGCCGTCGCCCGCGTCGTGCTCAACAACCTGCTCAAGCACACCGAGCTGCAGACCAACTTCAGCGCCAACATGCTGGCACTGGTCGACGGCGTTCCGCGCACGCTGACGATCGACCAGTTCATCAGCAACTGGGTGACCCACCAGATCGAGGTCATCCGACGTCGTACGGAGTACGAGCTCCGCAAGGCCGAGGAGCGCGCCCACATCCTGCGCGGCCTGGTCAAGGCGCTCGACATGCTCGACGAGGTGATCGCCCTCATCCGGCGCTCCCCCGACGCCAACGAGGCCCGCACCGGCCTGATGGCGCTGCTCGACGTCGACGAGGTCCAGGCCGAGGCCATCCTCGGCATGCAGCTGCGCCAGCTGGCCGCGCTGCAGCGCCAGAAGATCATCGATGACCTGGCCGAGATCGAGATCGAGATCGCCGACTACAAGGACATCCTCGCCAACGTCGGCCGCCAGCGGCAGATCGTCATCGACGAGCTCGGCGAGATCGTCGAGAAGTACGGCAACGACCGCCGCTCGCAGATCATCGCGGCCGACGGCGACCTGTCGATGGAGGACCTGATCCCCGACGAGGAGCTCGTCGTCTCCATCACCCGCGGCGGCTACGCCAAGCGGACCCTTGCCAGCCAGTACCGCACCCAGAAGCGTGGCGGGAAGGGCGTTCGTGGCGCCTCGCTGCGCGGTGACGACGTCGTCGAGCACTTCATCTCGACGACCAACCACCACTGGTTGCTGTTCTTCACGACCGCCGGCCGGGTCTACCGCACCAAGGCGTACAACCTGCCCGAGGCGTCGCGTGACGCCAAGGGCGGCCACGTCGCCGGACTGCTGTCGTTCCAGCCGGACGAGTCGATCGCCCAGGTGCTCGCGATCCGGGACTACGAGCAGGCGCCGTACCTCGTCCTCGCGACGCGACGCGGCCTGGTCAAGAAGACCCGCCTCGGGGACTACAACAGCCCCCGCCAGGCCGGCGTCATCGCGATCAACTTCCGCGAGGACGACGACGAGCTGATCGGGGCCGAGCTGGTCAACAGCGAGGACCACATCCTGCTGGTGTCCCGCAAGGGACAGGCGATCCGATTCCCCGCGGACGACTCGCAGCTGCGGCCGATGGGCCGGGCCACGTCCGGTGTCACGGGCATGAAGTTCCGCTCGGGCGACGCACTGCTGTCCATGGCGGTGATCCGGGCGGCCGACGTGGCGCACGAGGAGTCCGACGCCGATGTCCAGTACGTCTTCACGATCACCGACGCCGGCAAGGCCAAGCGGACCCGGATCTCCGAGTACCGCCTCCAGTCGCGCGGCGGCCTCGGCATCAAGGCGATGACCCTGACCAACGAGGACCGCGGTTCGCTGGTCGGCGCGTTCATCGTGATCGACGGCGACGGGATCCTCTCCATCACTGCCACCGGCCAGGTCGTGCGCAGCCCGATCAACGAGGACTTCCGGGTCACCGGCCGGTCCACGCAGGGCGTCAACTTCGTCACCCCGAAGAAGGGCGACTCGGTTGCGGTCGTCGCTCGATCGGTCGAGGCGAAGGAGCTGGACGAGGAGGGTGCGGGCGAGGGGGCCGACGCCTCCGCGCCGGCGACGGAATCGCCCGATCAGGCTCCGGATGCCACAATCGAAGGATCCGAATCCGGAGAGAGTGAGAGCTGATGACCGAGCGCATCGATGACACGGCGAGCCGCACCGCCTTTGCAGCGGCGCCGGGCGCAGGTCAGTCGGCGCGCGCTCCGATGCCGCAGGCGACACCGGCCGCTGCGGCGGCCGGGGCCGCCGCACGGGGGCGTGCTCCGCGTCGCGCACGGCTGCGCCTGACGCGGATCGACCCCTGGTCGGTCATGAAGACGGCGTTCCTGTTGTCGATCGCGTTCGCCGTCGTCACCGTGGTCTCGGTCGCGATGGTGTGGCAGGTCCTCGGCGCTGCGGGCGTCTGGGACTCGATCAACTCCACGATCCAGGAGAGCATCGGCGGTGAGGACGTCGCCGGGTTCCGGATCGAGGACTACGTCGGCACCAGCCGCGTGCTCGGCTTCACCATGCTCGTGGCAGCCATCGACGTCGTACTCATCACCGCGACGGCGACGCTCACCGCGTTCCTCTACAACATGGCCGCAGCCCTGCTGGGCGGCATCGAGATCACCCTCGCCGAGGACCCGCACTGA
>NZ_JBMCZA010000105.1:5901-9639 GCF_048654705.1 Nocardioides sp. CPCC 206348 | reverse complement strand
GTGAGCCGGACTGGTCGCCGTACCCCTGGTACTACTGAATCGGCCTGTTTCCGCAGGTCAGGGCGTTGCGGACCGTCTCTAGTCCGCAAAAAGTCCGCAAAATCCGAGAGAGGTCCCGCCTCGGGGCCCTCCGCGGAGCCTGCCGAAGGCCGGGCCAAGGCCTGTTTCATGAGCTCGGAGGCCGCCGCCCGCGTGCGATCCTCGGCCGTTGGCCACAAGTGGCTGTAGGTGTTGAGGGTCGTGCTCGCCGACGAGTGGCCGAGGGCGCGCTGCACCGTCACCACGTCGCACCCAGCAGCGATCAGGCCTGAGGCGTAGAAGTGCCGCAGGTCGTGCAGCCGGATCCGGGTGAGTCCGGCCGCCGACCGGGTCGCGCGCCAGCGCCAGTGAATGGCGTTGTCGTAGAGCGGCTCGTCTCCGACCGTGAACAACCAGTTGCCGGTGGAGCTCTCGGTGACGTGCTCGACGACGTGGTGCGACAGGATGCTGACGAGCTCCTCGGGCAGGTAGACGGTTCTCTCCGAGCCGTACTTCGGTGCTCGGAGGACGTACGTGGAGCCTTCGCGCTGCAGCTGCCGGGTGACCGACAGCTGGCCGCGGTTCAGGTCGAGGTCGCCCAGCTGGACGGCGGCCGCCTCGGCCTTTCGCAGGCCGGCGAAGGCGCACAGTGCCACGTAGGCGCGGAAGCCCTTGCGGGTGGAGACCCGGGGGCTGTCGGCATGCTCGATCAACCTCCCGACCTCTTCAACCGTCGGGATCCGCATCGCCGCGTCTGCGCGGCGGCGTCGGGGCAGGACGACGCCGGCGCACGGGTCCGCGGTGATGACGCGATCGGTGACGGCGGCCCGGAACACCGAGCGGACGATGATGAATCTGGTCTTGATCGTCGTCGGCGCCAACCGAGTGCTGAGGTCCTTCACCCACTCCTCGACGTGGGACCGCCGTACCGATCGCAGGGGAAGGTCGCCGAAGGGCACCGAGCTGGTTGCGAGGTCCGCGTTGATCCGCGTTGATGCCACCCACAGCTGTCGTGCCGACCACTGCTCGTAGAACTGCTGGAAGGTGACCTTGCCGGCGTCCGGGTCGACGTAGCTGCCGGTGAGCATGGCAGCGGCGGTCTCGTCGAGCCAGCGCTGGGCGTCGATCTTCCGGTCGAAGTGGCGGGACCGCTCGCGGCCCTGCTCGTCGCGGTAGCGGGCCCGCCAGCTGCCGTCGGGACGCTTGGCGATGTTCCCGGCCATGACTGCTCCTCTCGTCGATCCCAGTGTCAGCGTTCGCTGGCCCGACCGCGGCTGCGCATCGAACCCTGTGGAGAACTCGGGGCGCGGCCCTGTTCTGCGCGCCACAGGACGAGGTCGGAGCGCCAGTAGCGGACATGCCTCTGGACCTTGAAGCTGAAGGGTCCGGTGCCGCAGTAGCGCCAGTACCGCATGGTCGCGACGGGGACGCGGAGGAACTGGGCGGCCTCCTCGATGGTGAGCATCTCGTCGTCTTCGTGGATGTCGATGCCCTGGCGTGCTGTCGTCATGATGGGCGCTCCTAGCGGGTGGCGTTGACGGGGGAGAGGAAGCTGCGCACTTCGGCGACGGTGGTGTAGAGCCGGCCGGTGCCGTTGAAGCGCCAGAACCGTGGTCCGACTCCTCGTCGGCGCCAGTCGCGGACGGTGCGTGGCGGGATCCGGACGAGTGCGCAGAACTCCTCGAACGTGAGCAGGGCGCTGTCGTTCCAGTCGGTGGGGATGTCGATGGGGATCATCGGGTCGCTCCTTCGGGTGGTGTGGTCACCTATGTCCGAAGTGGCCCTCGGTGCGATCAGTTGGTGACGAGCGATCTCAGGGCGAGCCGTTGCGGACGGAGCGATGCTGACGGGCGGACGTCCCCGACTTCGTACCCCCTGGCTGGGGGTATCGGAGGGGGTACGTCGTGTTTGCGCAGGTCAGGCGCATTCCTCAAGTCGTGGCGGCGGCGGGAGGTGCCACTGTGCCGGGGAGGAGGTCATTCAGCGGTCGTGGCGGTGAGGCTGATCCCGATGTGGGTCGCCTCGATGACCAGGATCACGCCGTTGACGTCGGGGGTTCGGTCGAGCGAGGGGCGCGGCGCCAGCGCTCCGGTGACCAGGATCCGCTGCCCGGCGTGGAGCTGTTCCAGTGCCTGGACGGCGAGGGCACCGCGGCAGATGACCTCGCCGATGACCTCGCCGATGTCGTCTCCGATGGCGGCTCCGACCTCGAAGCGGGTCTGGTCGTGATCGGCGCTGAATGGGAAGACGGCCGTGGCCGGTGACCGGTCTTCGTCGAGCGGTGCCGGGTCGGCGCTCACGGTCGCGGCGGCCGTCAGGGTGAAGGACATCGGCTCTACCTTTCCTCGTTTTAAACGAGGAAACATGCTAAGCGTGGGACGGACCAAAGACAATGGGCTCGTGCCTCGGATCGCTCGACCTGACCTCCCTGATGTCGTCGAACGGGCGGTCGAGGTGTTCGGGGCCCGGGTTCGGGTGGCTCTGCTGCGCGCGCTCAACGAGCACGGGCCGTGCACGAAGGCCGAGCTGCACCGGCTGTTGGGTGGCTCCGAGGCGAACATCCACACGCACCTGATGGCGCTGGAGCAGGCCGGGGTGGTGCTCGCTGACCCGCCCCGCAGCGACGAGTCCGGTCCGGTCATCCGCCGCTACACCGTCGACCACGGCCAGGTCGACGCCCTGCTCGAGGCACTCGGCCGAGCGGTCAGGCCACCGGAGCCGCGGTAGCCCGACCTCTGACCTGCGGCCGACGGTTCCGTTCAGATCCCGATCCCGGGCCGCTGTGAGTGGCGTGCCGGCGGTCGACTCGATGCCGGCGTGCGCTGCTCGTCGCGTCGGCGAGCTGGTCTGGTTGGGGTGGGTCCGTAGCGGTCGATGTCGTCGAGGGCGCGTTCGCGGGCGTGGGCGGGGCCGAGGTCGGCGCGGTCGCGGTTGAACGTCGCGATCCATTGCTCGCGGGCCTCGTCGATCGATTCGGCGACGAGGTGAGCGGTGTTGGTGAGCCGGCCGCGAGTCATGGCGACGTACGTAGCGGCGGCGCCAGTGGTGTCGGTGAGGGCGAAGTGGGCATGGTCGACGGTGTCGCCCTGGGCGCCGTGAACGGTGGTGGCGTATGCGAGCTCGACATGGCGGGCGACGTACTCGGCCGGGAGCGTGCGGTCGCCTTGCCGGCCCGTCACCCGCAGGCCGCCGTTGCCGGTGATGCCGGTGACGGTCCAGGTGTCGCGGTTGGCGACGCCGAGGTCGCGGTCGTTGCGTCGGGTCGCGATCCGGTCGCCGATGTTGAGTGCTTCACCGCGGCTCGTGATGGCTGCGTCGCCAGTTCGGTCACCGGTCTGGTTGTTTCGTCGCTGGCGGATGGCGGCGTTGAGGTCGGCGACTTGGTCGCGGGTGTCGGCGATGACGGTGTGCCCGGTCGCGCCGTGCTCGGCGAGGGCGGCGGTGCGTTCGACGTCGGTGGGGTGGAGGACGATGCGTCCGGTGGCGTGGAGCTGGTCGAAGACGTGGACGGCGCGGTCGCCGGTGCGCATCAGCAGCGACAGTTCGGCGTAGGCGGGGTCGGTGAACCGGTGGACGGTGTCGAGCGCGACCTGGGCTTCGGGTGGTGTCCATCGGGTGGCGTGGTCGAGGACGCCGCCGCGGCCAACGGCCGGGAGCTGGTGCCGGTCGCCGATGAGCACGAGGCGGGCGCCGGTCTCGTCGGCGATGGTGAACAGTGCG
>NZ_JBMCZA010000105.1:4356-5853 GCF_048654705.1 Nocardioides sp. CPCC 206348 | reverse complement strand
TGGTGTGGCGGTCGCGGCGCGGGTCGAACGGTTCGCGGGTCCATTGGCCGTTGGCGTCCCACCGGTACCCGTGCTGGTGCGCGAGCCACGCCGCCGACGATGCGGGGGAGCCGACTTCGGCCTCGGCGACCCGAGCGGCCTTCAACGTCGGTGTCACCACCACCAGCCGCCGCTCCTGAGCGGCGAGCAGGGTCGCAGCCGCCGAGAGGGTGGTCGTCTTTCCGGCCCCAGCGGCACCTTCCACGACCACCAGTGAACCGGTGCCGGTGAGCGCGGCGACCACCTGCTGTTGTCCAGGGTCGAGCCTGCGCCCATTCACGGATGGTGGTGCAGCCGCAGGCTGTCCGGGACGTTCAGCGCGGGCGATGATCCGGTCGATGAGGTTGGCCTCGACCGCCAGCACGCGGTCGGACGTCAACGATCGGACGTGTTCGGGGACGTCGGGCCGGTCGACCAGCCGAGGGCACTGGTCGATGGTGCGGGCGGTGAGGTCCTCGACCAGCTCGCGGCGCACGGCGGGTTCGGCGACGACGCCGTCGGCGGCGATGATGCATTCGACCTCGCCGCGGATGTCGGCGCCGTTCCATGCCGACCTCCGTGCACCGAGCCGGGACAGGACAAGGTCGGTGACGGTCTCACGATCGACCCGGCCGACAGGAACAGAAGCGAGTGCCACCGGCTGAGCTGGTGGTTGGAAGCCGAGGTCGTGGAGCTCGTCGCGCCACCGGTGGACGAGGTCGGCGCCGTCGGTCGGGATGACCTTGTCCGGTCGGGCTTCGGCCCACGCCCGACGGTCCCACGACCGTCGGAGTGCGGGCCCGGGTTCCTGGCCGGGATGGTCGGTTCGCCATTCGGCTTCGTAGCGGTCCCCGTGCCGGCCGATCTGCGCGGCGCGGTGGGAGAACTCCCCGGCGAACGGTGCGAGCTCGACGATGTCACCGGACTCCGCGTCGAGGGTGTACCCGTGCGCGGCGAGGACGCGGCGGAAGTCGGGGTCGCACATGACGGCGGCGTGGCCGATGCCGTTGATGGCCTCGATCGAGTCCACCACGGCGACAGAGTGCAGCCCCCGCCACCTGCCTTGGGCGAACACGCGGGCGTTGACCTGGAGGTGCAGGTGGCGGTGTGGATCCCCGGCGCGGGAGGTGTAGTGCCGCACCACTGTGGCCTCGAGCCGCTCGACCGGAACCTGGACCTGCAGCCCGCGCGGCCCGACTCGGGTGGTGGAGTGCTCGGCGAGCCAGCCGATGATCTCGGCCGCCGCACGATCCTGGGCAGCGTCGTACGCGTCGGCGATCTCGGGGTGGAGGGACGCAGCGAGGGACCAGGTCTTGGGTCCGTTCACGACTACCTCGACGAACCGCAGCCCCTTCTCGTCGGTGCGTAGTCGGCCTTTCGGGACGCCGTTGGTGTCGTAACCCGCCACCCATCGTTCGTAGCCGTCGCCGTCCAGTTCACCCGCTGCGACCACATCCGTTGCCCCGTCGGGGGAGTGGG
>NZ_JBMCZA010000105.1:3403-4317 GCF_048654705.1 Nocardioides sp. CPCC 206348 | reverse complement strand
GCGAGGTAGTAGTCATCCGCCCGTGAGCGGTCGGCCTCGACGTAGTTGCGGGCGGCCTTGGCGCCGCCGCGGTAGAACTTCACACCACCATGCACGGTCTCAATCACCGCCCGTCACTACTCGTCAATCACCCCGAAAACGGCGCACGGCCCGTCCCGGGGGGACGGACCGAACTACGAACCTTCGTAGCATGCGTGCCGCTCGTGAGAAGACGGAGTTGGCGAGGTTCGCGACAGCGGTATCGGAAGTCGGCAAAGTTCGGCGTCGAATGACCGACTACGGAGGGCGGGCGGGGCTGCAAGGGCCGTTGGATCGCCGGAGGAGGCGGCCCCGGTGCGTGCGCGGGGTCGCGGTGCGGCCGTCGGGTCACCGACCTCGGGCGGGGTGCTGCGCCTGACGAACCCTGATCACCTAAGGATGGCGTCGACCCTACGTCGCCGTGGCAGGCCTGCGCGGCCGGCGGTCCGCGCGGCGCGGCCGCCGATAGTCGTTCGTGATCGCCGAACTTTCAACGATACCTCTCCAAGAGAGATCGAGATCACATTGCGGTGGCAGATTCGATCCTGCTTAGGTTAGGCGCTCCTAAGTCTGAGAGATTCCTGTGAAAGAGGTTTGTCGTGCATAGTCGTTTCGCGTCCGCCACCGCCATTGCAGCTCTTGCCGCCGTCGTGCTCGCCGGCTGCTCAAAGGAGGACGACACCACTTCTGAGGGCGACCACGACGCCTCGGCCGTTCCGGCCGGTGTAACGAAGCAGTACGACGTCCTTGGCGATGAGCTCGCCGAGAAGGGCCAGACGGTCGAGTCGGGCGAGTGGACGGTCAACCTGATCACGGAGGCGGCCGAGCCCTGGCACACCGTGCACAGCGGCGGCCACACCGCCTACCGCGACCCCGCCAAGGGTGAGACCAACCAC
>NZ_JBMCZA010000105.1:0-3393 GCF_048654705.1 Nocardioides sp. CPCC 206348 | reverse complement strand
GAACTGAACTTCTACTACTCGACGTTCTTCCACTACGCCAACAACTTCTCCATCCCCGAGGCCGGCAGCTACACGCTGCGGGTCAAGGTCGAGGCGCCCACCTTCAACCGCCACGGCGACGCGGACGAGACGCCGCCGCTGGCCGAGGGCGTCGAGGTCGAGTTCACCGACGTCGAGCTCGGTCCGCAGTGAGCAGTACGCTCGACCTGCCGCAACCCACGCCGCTCGGACCGGCCGCAGGGCCGGAGGCGCCCTTGGCGCCGACACCACCCGTCCGAGTGGGGCGGGTGGTGTGGGCCGGTTTCGGGACAGCGGCGGTCGTGGTCGGCGCGCTCGCAGGCGGCTGCGTGTGGACCGCCGCGCACCTCAGCTCGTCTCCGACGGTGCACGCCGTCGCACTCTTCGCCCACCTGGCCGCCCTGATCGCCGGCTTCGGTGCCGTCCTCGCCGTCGACTGGATGGCCTTGCTGTGGCTCACCGGTCGCCGCAGCATTGAGGCCGTGCTGGAGGCCGCAACCTCGGTCGCGATCCCGATCTGGCTTGGGTACGCCGGCCTGGTCGGCACCGGGATGCTGCTCGAGCCGGACCTCGCCAGCACCTGGACCAAGATCAAACTGGCGCTAGTGGTGATCATCGGCGTGAACGGGGTCGCGGCGGCAGCTGTCCACCACGCCATGGTCCGGCACCCGTCACGGGCTGCGATGATGCTCGGCGCCGTCTGCGCGACCTTGTCGCAAGCCTGCTGGTGGACTGCGACCGCGGTCGGCTTCGTCAACGCGCACTGACGGACTGAGCCCATCGCCCGCATCTCGTCAGCAGGGCTAAGCGCCGTCGTCGAGATCCCCGGAGGAGTGACATCGAGGGCCTCCGGCCTCACGCCCGGCGCGAGGAGTTCGGCCGTCCACCTGCAAAACTGGATCGCCGATGAATCTGCCCGATGACCGGACGCCCGGACGTCCCGACGATCGGGCGGGCGGGCGACACGTCCCGTCGTGCGACCGGGCGGGCCCGTCGGTTGGTTGGGCCCGCGCCAAGAGCGATGGGGCGCCTTCGGGCGCGGACCTCTTGGTGCTGCCGATGTGGGGACGTCAGCACCCGTGGTCATGGTCGCACGCCAGCGTGTTGAGCGTGGGCCGCGGCGCACTCGAGGGTGATCGTGTCCCCGGATTGGTCGGAGCCCAGCTGTCTGGTCCCGGCCCAACCCTCAGCGGTAGAGCACGGCGGGACACTGATCGCAGGGCGAACTCGCTCAGCACGGTCCCGCCGGCTTCGTGGTCAACGCACACGGGTTGCCACGAGTGCTCGTGCGACGGCGGCAGGATCATGGCTACAGGGGCGCTCACGGTGCCTCCGCGCCATGCCCTCCCATCGCTGCTGAGCGTCAGTACGTGCGGCGATCGACGTGGTGGACGTCGTCGCGTCGGCGCCACGGCGGGGCGTACAGCAGCGATACCACGATGGCGATGACGCCGGCGATGATCAGGATGGTGCCGAGGGCGCCGTCGTCGATGAACTGCAGGTCGACGGTGATCACGTCGAGGACGAGGATCAGCCCCAGGACCAGGAGGACGATGCCGAGTCCGATGTACATGTCATTTCCCTTCGTCGTGTCAGGTCAGGGCGAGGACCAGCGGTGCGGCGATGGCAACGATCGTCAAGACCAAGACGAGTCCTGACGTCTCGTGGGCTTCCGCCGGGCCGCGGTCGTGCTGCTGGACGGTCATCGTTGTTCCCCCTTTGTGCGGGCGGCTCGCCCGATGTCGTGGAGGTACCCCGCAGGTCTGGGGTCATCCGCTGGTCGGGATCCCGGCCTCGGCGTCAGGAGCGGGCAGTGGGGCGAGGGATCAGGTCCTTGTGCGGGTGTGCTGAGTTGTGCCCAGCAGAATCGCCGCAGCGGCGACCTGGACGATTGCGACGATCGCGGCCAGGGCAGCGGCGTGGTTCTCCGCAAGGGCTCCGGCCAATGCCCCGCCGGCGATCGCGCCCATGCCTTGGACGGCCGCGAACACCCCGTAGGCCGTCGCCCGCCGGCCGTCGGGCACGAGGTCGGCCACGAACGCCTTGACTGTCGAGTCGAGGACACCTGTCGCCACCGCCCACGCTGCGATGCCGGCGACCACGATCGCCAGCCGGTCATCGAAGGCCAGCGCCGGGACGACCGCCACGAGGGCGGGTACCACGAGCAGCACACGACCGCCGATGCGGTCGAACGCGAAGCCCGTCGCCAGCGCCGCGACGGCCTGCACTGCCATGGCGGCGGCGTACACCAAGGGGACTGCGGCGACCGCGATGACGTCGTCCTGCACCAGGTGGAAGGAGATGATCCCGAAGGTCATCAGCCCCGCGGTCATCAGGGCCGCAGCAACCGAGAACAGGTGGAACGCTGCGGGCAGTCCGGCTCCGAACGCGCTGGCACCCCACCGTGCAGGACGAGGGCTGCTGCCGTCTCCCGCGGCGTCGTCATCGGGTGGATCGGCGACCGCAATCGGCGCGCGGCGACGGAGTCGGGCCAGCAGCAGCAGTGACAGGGCACCGGGAATCGCCAGGACCGCAAATCCCGGCCACAGCAGCCCGGTAGCCGCTGCGATGCCCGAAAGGAGCAGCGGGCCGGAGAACGCGCCGATCTGGTCGAGAGCCTTGTGGACGCCGAACCCCCGGCCCCGGCCGGTGTCGGTGGCTAGCCGTGCGAGGAGTGCCGACTTCGCGGGGCTCCGGATGGCCTTGCCGGTGCGCTCGAGGAGAATCAGCGCTGCGGCGGTTGCCAACCCGGCCGCGCCGAGGAACGGGGTGACGGCAAGCAACGGCACGCACACGGCTGTCAGCGCGTAGCCGATGACGGTCAGTCGCCAGTGCAGGCGGCGCTGGTCAGCCCATGCCCCGGTGAACAGTCGAAGGATGAGGGCGACCGCCTCGCCTGCGCCGGTGACGATACCGACGACCAGCCCCGAGGCGCCGAGTGCACCGAGCAGCGGTCCCGACATCGACCGCATGCCCTCGTAGACCATGTCCGCGGCCAGGCTGACCAGGCCGAAGGCGAACACAGATCGCCACGGCGACCAGGTCGTGCGATCACGACGACCAAGGCGGGCCGGCGGACTCAGCTCGTCTTTCACATTAGGTGAGCCTAACCACTGCCGTCGTTGCCGCAGGCAGGGGCCGTCGTCCCGTAACACTTCGGCGGGCTGGCGGCATGAAGCCTGTGTACGGCGGCAAATGGTCGCCGCGAGGGAGGTAATCATGCGCAAGCTCACCCCGTTCCGCACTGCGGCAACCGCGTTCGCGGTCGTGCTCGCCACCGTCGGCGGTGCGTAGGCCGTCGGCGCCGCTACTGGCGACGACCACGACCAGGCCGGTGTCGAGGACACCACCACCGACCTGCCCGAGACCGACGAG
>NZ_JBMCZA010000104.1:17561-20022 GCF_048654705.1 Nocardioides sp. CPCC 206348 | reverse complement strand
CCGACGGAGATCAGCGTCGAGGGCGTCGTACGACGGGCGCGCGTGCTCGCCGTACCCCGGACCCCGAACGACGTGCCGGGGGTGCCGCCGGTCAACGAGAAGAACGTCTTCGCGTGGGACCTCGGTGGCGTCGAACCCGGGTCGGACGCAGGGCACGTGCTGCTGAACACCCACACCTGGCCGGACGGCAGCGCGATGGGCAACGCGCTGCTCGGTGCCCTCGAGGTGGGCGACGAGCTCGTGCTGCGCGGCGACGGGCGGTTCGCCTGCTACCGGGTCACCGAGCGGGTGGAGGTGCGCGACTCGGACGGATTCCCCGGCTACAAGGCGACCGACGGCCCGCCGGAGGTCGTGATCATCGTCTGCTCAGGTGAGCGGACCGGGCCGGGACAGTGGACCCACCGGACCCTGTGGTTCGCCGAGCCGATCGGACCGGACTCCAACCCGACGCCGGTGTCGTGACATCAGGAAGGGTGAAAGGAGGGGACGATGACCACTGGACACCCGGACCCGCTGCGGCACTCCTTCGAGGAGTACGTGACCGCCCGCTGGGCTGCGCTCTACTGCACCGCCCACCTGCTCACCGGTGACCGCACTGCCGCCGAGGACCTGCTGCAGACGACCTTGATCAAGGTGCTGGCGCAGTGGCCGAGGGTACGACGTGCGGACTCGCCCGACGCGTACGTCAGGAAGATGCTCCTCAACGAGATGCTCGGCGAACGGCGAAAGAGCGGCCGCCGGGCACAGAAGGCCCACCTGGTTCCCGTCCCTGACCCTCCGGCCGACCCGGCCGTCGCCAGCTCGACCCGGCTGGACCTCTGGGCCCAGGTGCAGGTCCTGCCGCCACGGCAGCGAGCGGTCCTCGTCCTGCGCTACTACGAAGACCTCTCGGAAGCGCAGATCGCCGACGTCCTCGGCGTCTCCACCGGCACGGTGAAGTCCCAGGCATCTCTGGCCCTGCGGACGCTCCGCGACCACCAGGACCGCTCCACTGAACGAGCCCACCCTGCCCACCCGTCGACCGAGGAGGTCTCGTGATGACTGATCAGCTCGAACGTGACCTGACCCAGATGTTCGCCCGCCATGCCGACGAGGTGGAGATCCCGCCGGTTCCCGTCGTACTCCTCGACGCTCCGGCGGCCCGCCCGCGTCGTGGGCGGACGCTTGCTCTCGTCGCTGCTGCCGCAGCCGTCGCCGCCGCGGTCGCCATCCCGATCGGCCTGGCCGCGCGGGACGGCGACGAGGTCCAGCCCGCACCCGCGCCGAACACGCCGCAGGTCACCGGGGCGCCGGCGATCGACGTGCCGTACCTCCTGCACGGCGAGCTCCACGTCGGGACGCTCACCCTCTCGACCGCCGCCACGGGGATCGTCGCCTTCGGCGACGGCGTGCTCGTCGCCGAGGGAGCCGACACGGTGACCTGGCGGCGTCTCGACGGCGACCGACTCGTGGCGGCGCCGTACCTCGACGAGGCCACCCAGGTCGCCGTGTCGTACGACGGTGGGGTGGTCGCCGGCAGGGTCGACCAGGGCGGGACGCAAGCGGTCCGGATCTGGAACGCAGCTTCCGGCACGGTGCTCGACACGATCCCGCTGGCCGCTCCACCGGTGGGCCACGACCCCTGGCAGCTGGGGTTCGACGCAGGCGGCCGGTTGTACTGGCAGGACGGCACGACCCCTGAGATGCGCAATCCGGACGGCACCGTCGTCAACCTCGCGGCGGGTGGCCGGTCCCTGATCGGGATCGCACCGACTGGACCGCTGTTGATGACCGGTGCAGCAGAGCGGGTCGAGGTCGCGACCATGCGCGCCGACGGGACGGTGGCCGCGGCCAGCGTGGTCCCGGTCAGCACGTCCGCCGCCTGGAGCGAGTCCGGCCAGCTGGCCTATGTCGCCGTCGGTGATGGCCGCCTGTACGCGACGCAGCCGCAGATCGGCACCGAACCCGTGGAGGTCCCGGTCGCGGGATCACGGACCGCCCAGCCGCTGGGGTGGAGTGACGGGAAGGTCGTCGTGATCTCCTACGGCGCCACCGAGACCCGGGTGTTGCTGATCGATCCGGCGACGGGAGACGCGGAGGAGCTGTTCACCGTCGCCATCAACGACGACGGCTACGGATTCCCTGCGGTCGGCGGCACCGGCGCCCTGTAGCGGAACCGCCGGGGTGGGTAAATTTCACTGGAACATCCTTGCATTCAATTGAGGTCGAGGCGCATGCTGCTCGGGTGAGCACCGCACCCCGCGCCTACGACAGCACCGGCCGTCGCGCCGCCGCTGCCCGGACCCGTCGCCAGGTCGTCGAGGTCGCCACGCGCCTGTTCGCCGAGCGTGGCTGGGCCGGCACCTCGGTGCGGGACGTGGCCCGTGAGGCCGGGGTGGCGGTCGAGACCGTCTACTCCGCAGTCGGGTCCAAGGTCGCCCTGCTCCGTGCCGCGATCGAGGTGGCGGTGGTGGGCGACGAC
>NZ_JBMCZA010000104.1:11075-17493 GCF_048654705.1 Nocardioides sp. CPCC 206348 | reverse complement strand
GTGATCCGTGCGCTCCGGGGCGGTGCCATGAGCGAGCCCGAGCTCGCCGTGCTGAGTGCTGAGTTCCGCGCCCAGCAGATCGAGTCCTTCGCCCAGGCCCTGGGACTCGTCGCGCGCCGGACGGTGACCCGGCGCGAGGCGGAGACCCTGCTCGGGCTCGTCGGCGAGGAGAGCTACCTCGTCCTCACTGACGAGTTCGGCTGGAGTACCGCCGAGGTCGTGGACCTGGTCGCCACCACTGTCGTGAACGTGCTCAACCTCGTGGAGGAGGAATCAGATGGCTGACATGCAGGATCCGGCGGACACCCGGATCATGGGAATCGTGCACAGCGCGCTGCGGCGCGACCTGTGTCGCGCCCGGATGGTGCTGGAGGCCGGTGGCCTGGACCCCGTACGACGCCGGGCACTGGGCGCCCACCTCGTCTGGATGATGGACTTCCTGCATCGCCATCACACGGCCGAGGACACGGGGCTCTACCCGGCGGTGCGCGAGCGGAACGCCGCCATCGGTCCGCTCCTCGACCGGATGGACGGCGAACACGCGGCGGTGCACCCGGCGATGGACCGGCTGACCGCTGCCGCGCGGGTGCTGGAGCAGCGGGACGAAGCAGCGGCTGTGCTGGCTGCCGTGATCGGGCTCGAGGACGTCCTGTTGCCCCACCTCGAGCACGAGGAGCGTGAGCTGATGCCGATCGTGGACCGCACGCTCTCCGACGCCGAGTGGCAGGAGCTCGACAGGAAGCACAACCTCGACACCAAGTCGAAGCGGGACCTCGCGTTCGAGGGGCACTGGCTGATCGACGGCCTGGACGCCGAGAGCATCGGCGTGGTCACCGGACTGGTGCCGCCCGTGCCCCGGTTCGTCCTGGTGCACCTGCTCGGCGGTCCGTACAGGAAGCGGCGCCGCACGTTGTGGGCGGGCACGCCCGCAGAATCGGTCCCGTCCCTGAGCCTGGCGCCGTCATGTTGAGGCTGAAGCCGTCCGGGACGTGCGAGGTCGTCGTCCCGGCGAGTCCCGAAGTCGTCTGGGGCGTCCTCACCGACGTCCGCCGCGTGGGCGAGTGGAGCAACGAGGCCCGGGCAGGGGAGTGGCTCGACGAGCACCGGGGTGTCGGGGCCCGTTTCCGCGGGCCGAACAAGCGGGGCCTGGCCCGCTGGACCAAGATCTGCACCGTCCGGGAGTACGACGCCCCGCGGCGTTTCGTCTACCACACGGCTCCGGCTCGCACCGATCCCGGCGCCACCGCCTGGGAGTTCGACCTGGTCGGCGTGGAGGGCGGGACCATGGTGCGGCAGTCCTTCCGCATCCTCGAGGGCCCACGCTGGGCCGAGATCGCGATCAGCCTGCTCATCCCGGCGCACAAGGACCGCAGCGCCGAGCTCCGCGCCGACCTCGAGCGGCTCGGCAGGGTCGCGGCCGCCGACCAGGCGCGAGTCCGGAGCTCCTAGGTCTCGAGCGGCGCGGGCGTCGGCGTGATCCGGCCGTTGGCCGTCTCGGAGACCTGCCGTTCCAGGGCCAGGGCCATGACGCCGATCGCCGCGCAGCCGAGGACCATCAGCCCGACGTAGACCGCGCCGAGGTCGTGTTCGAGCAGGAAACCGGCCACGACCGGACCTGCGATCGCGCCGCCCTGGAAGGCGCCGGCGCTCAGCGCGTTGTAGCGCCCGCGGGTGTGGTCGGACGCGAGGTCGTTGCTCATCGCCGGGACGGTGGGCTGCAGCAGCGTCTCGCCCAGCGCGAACACCGCCATGAAGCCGAGGACACCGATCACGGCTGTCGCCCCGCCGGGGGTCGTGCCGGAGAAGCCGAGCAGCCCCCACGCGCCGGCCCAGATCACGGCCATCACGATCATCACGCGGGTACGACGATGGCCGCTGATCTTCGTCAGCACGGTGAATTGCAGCAGCACGATCACGGCAGTGTTGACCGCGAACGCCAGCCCGATGGTCCGGGTGGACACCTCGGCGACCTGGCGGGAGAACCCGGGGAAGCCGGCCTCCAGCTGGCCGTAGCCGATGAACATGGCCACGAAGGTGAGTGCGGTCAGCCAGCGCACGGCCGGCTCGCGCAGGATCTGGAGGTAGCCGACCGTCGGATGGGCGGACCCGTCCTCCGGCTGGGCGGCCCGGCCGTGGACATGGCGGAGCGGCCCCAGCAGCAGGGCCAGCGGGATCAGTCCCGAGGCGGCGTCACCGAGGAAGATCACGGTGAAGGTGCCGGGCCGGTCCACGTCGGCGAACAGGCCGCCGATCACCCCGCCCACGCCGATACCGAGGTTGACGAGCGCGAAGTTGATGCCGAAGTACTGCTGGCGCAGGTCGCCGTCGACGACCGCGGCGATCAGGGCGTTGAAGGCCGGCCAGGAGACCCCGAAGTTGAGGCCGATCAGGATCAGCGCCACCGCCGCGGCGGCCGGCGTCGTCGCAAAGGCGAGCAGCACGTTGCCGGCGATCATCGCGACGATGCCGAGCAGCAGGATGACGCGGGCGCCGTAGCGATCGACCAGCGCACCGCCGGGCCCGGTCACCAGGAGCCCGACGATCGCGATGAGGGCCATCAGGGTGCCGGACAGGCCGAGGTCGAACCCGCGCACCTCGTGGAGATAGATCAGCGTGAAGGGCAGCGTGAGACCGCGCCCGAGCGTCTGGATCGCGACGGTCGAGAGGAGCCAGCGTCCTTCGGTGGGCAGCGCCGCCCAGAAGGTCCTCACTTCGCCGGGAGGGACGCGGCGTACGACGTGCCGCGACCGACCCATGTCGCGAGCTGGTCGTCGGTCTCGACGTCGGCGTCGTCGACGCGGAGCCAGCCGTTCATGGCGCGGCCCCGCATCTCCATCGGGAAGGCGGCGGTCGTGGCGAGGAGATCCTCGGTCGCGGCCGGTTCGACGCGCACCAGGAGGCCGCCCTGGCCGCTGGCGGCGACCGCCATGTGTCCGCCGACCAGGAAGGCCAGTCCGCCGAACATCTTCTTCTCGGTGACGGCATGGCCCGCGAGTGCAGGATCGTCGTCCAGCAGTGCGCGGAGCCGCCCGGCCAGCCCTTCGTCGTACGCCATGGAACGAGGCTAGGGCGCGGCACCGACAATCGACGACCGGGTTTCGGGCCGGCCCGCCGGATCAGTCCAGGGCGAGGTACTGGTCGGCCCAGGCGCTGATGATCCGCGCGGCCCGCTTCGCCTGGCCCGGCGCGGTCAGGAAGTGGTCGGCGCCTTCGAGCGAGATGAAGTTCCGGGGGTGCCGGGCGGCGCGGAAGATGTCGCTCGCGTTGGCGATGCCGACCGTGTTGTCGGTGGGGGAGTGCATCACGAGCAGGGGCCGTTTCAACGCCGGGATGCAGGAGGCGAGGTCTGCGTTGCGGACGTCCTCGATGAAGGTACGACGCAGGGTCAGCGCCTTGCCGCCGATCAGCCACTCGGCCTCGCCGTCGGCCATCACCCGGTCGAGGATGGCGTCGAAGTTGTGCTCGACGTGCGTCGGCTGGAAGGGCGCACCGACCGTCGCCACGGCCCGGACCGTCGGGGTCTCGAGAGCCGCAGCGAGCACCGCGGCACCGCCGAACGAGTGCCCCACCAGGATCTCGACGGTGCGCCCGGCCGCGTTCATGAACTCCACCGCCCGGACCGTGTCCGCCACCTTGTGGGTGAACCCACCGTCGCCCCAGTCGCCCTCGGAATCTCCGAGACCGAGGTTGTCGAAGCGGAGCATGCCGACGCCCTCGGCGGCGAGCTGCTTGCAGATCCGTGCCGCGGCGGGCGAGTCCTTGCCGAGCGTGAAGCCGTGGGCGAAGACGCCCCAGCCACGTACCTCTCCTGCGGGGAGGTCGACCAGCCCGGCGAGGAGCTCGCCGCTGACACTCGGGAACCGCACCTTCTCGGGCATGGCGTCATCGTGCCACCGCCGGGCGGCCCGTGGGTCCAGCGTCAGGGACGCCACTCCGGGTCGCGGCCGATGAAGCCGATGAGCTTCGCCTGCGCATCGGCGTCGTCGGGCACGGGGACCCGGGCGCCGTACTGACCGCTCTGGCGCAGCATCTCGTCCATCGGCTCCATGCCCTCGAACATCGACTGGCAGCGCCCGGCGTCGAGCCGGTCGTCCTGGCCGGTGGCGCGGGCGAGGTCCCAGGTGTGCATGAAGACGTCGTTCGTGTAGAACTGCGCGATCGCCTGGGGGAGGGGCATCGCGGGCAGGTGCGGGTGGGCGAACGTCGTGTCGGCCGCGGCCGGGTCGTCCAGCACTGCCTGGACGGCGGCGGCGTGGTGCTCCCACGCAGCGACCGGGTCCTCATCGACCGACGGGCCGATCGGGAGCTTGATGTCGGAGCCGCCGGCGAGGAAGCCGGGGAACCACTCCACCAGGTGGCGTACGACGTCGCGCGCCGTCCATTCCGCCACGGGTGTCGCGACGTCCCACCCGTCGGGAGCGACGCCGCGCACCTTCTCGGAGAAGGTGCCGGCGATGCTCGCGTGCTCGGCGGCGGGATCGGCGGGGATCATGCCTGGTCCTTCAGTCGGGCCAGCAGTGCGTCGAGCGCTTCGTAGCCCTCGTTGACGCCGACCTCCATGCCGCTGGCGAGCATGCCGGCGCGGGACTCGAAGTCGTAGACGACCGACAGGATCTCCAGGCGGGTGCGGCCGTCGGGGAGGTCGTGCAGGGTGAGCGTGTCGAGGCTGACCGCCTCCGGCATCTCCTCGAACCCGAAGGTCTGCACGATCCTCTCGTTGTCGGTGACCCGGTGGACCGAACCGTAGAAGTGCGCGATCTCCTCACCCTCGCGGGTGGCGGTGTAGCGGTACTCGCCGCCCGTGCGCATGTCCCAGACCTCGATGTCCATGCCGATCGAGTGCGGACCGAGCCACTGCTTGATCAGCTCGGGCTCGACGTGGGCGCGCCAGACGAGCTCACGCGGAGCGTCGAACTCGCGGACGATCTTGACGGTGGGGACGTCCGGGTCGGCCTCGATCGCCGTGCCGGGAGTGGTGGTCCCCAGGGCGGTTGTCGTGTTCATCCTGCTGCTCCTTGCTCTCGCTCTTGGTCGTCGGCGGGGGAGGCCTTGCCCTGCAGGCGGGCCAGCACCGCGTCCAGTCGTCGGTAGCGCTCCTCGGCCTGTTGCCGGTAACGCTCGATCCACTTCGTCATCAGGTCGAACACCTCCGCGTCCAGATGCACCGGCCGCCGCTGTGCGTCGCGACTGCGACTCACCAGCCCGGCCTCCTCGAGCACCTTGAGGTGCTTGGAGACGGCCTGGAGCGAGACGTCGTACGGCGCCGCCAGCTCGCTCACCGTCGCGTCGCCCGCTGCCAGGCGGGCGACCATGTCGCGACGGGTCGGGTCGGCGAGTGCCGAGAAGACCCGCGACAACCTGTCGTCGTACTCAACCATGGGGTTGAGTAAACGCCGTCGATCCCTCTTTGTCAACCGTTGGGTTGAGAAAGGCGGGGGCGGATTCATCAAGGTAGGTAGGCGAGCTGTCACTTCCCTGTGTGTGCCCGCCATGGGAAGTGCGACCTCGCCGACATACCTTGATGAATCCGCAGCAGCGTCAGCCCCGCACCATCGGCGGTTGTACGACGATCGCGGGGCCGCGTCGGTAGAGCAGGGCCGGGCGGCCGCCACCCTCGGCAGCCCCGCCCGTGGTGTCCGTGGCGACCACGAACCCCTCGGTGCCCAGCACCTTGCGCCGGAAGTTGCCGAGGTCCGGGGGAGTGCCCCACACGGCGGCGTAGACGCGCCGCAGCTCGGGCAGCGTGAACGGCTCGGCGACGAACTCGGTCGCGAGCGTCGTGTACTCCAGCTTCGCGCGCACCCGTTCTCGGGCGTCGACCAGGATGTCGCGGTGGTCGAACGCCAGGGCGGGTGCGTCCTCGCCGGAGAGCAGGTCGTCGACGACCCACCAGCGGGCGTCGGCGGCGTCGGTGCCGGCCTGTGGTTCGGGGAGGTCGGGCGCCAGGGCGACGTGGGCGACCGACACGACGCGCATCCGCGGGTCGCGGTCGGGGGCGGAGTAGGTGCGCAGCTGCTCGAGGTGGCCGGGGAAGCGGTCGACGCCCGTTTCCTCCCGCAGCTCTCGCCAGGCGGCCTGCTCGGCGTCCTCGTCGGGCTCGACGAATCCGCCGGGCAGGGCCCAGGAGCCCGCGAACGGTTCCTCGCCGCGCTCGACCAGCAGGACCGCGAGGGCGCCGTCGCGGATGGTGAAGATCGCGAGGTCGACCGCGACGGCGAAGGGCGGGTGCGTCGTGCTCATGCCGTCACCTCCACGCCGGCCGCGGCCATCTCCTCGAGTGCCGCCGCCGAGCTGTCGGGTGCCACCCCTGCGTGCAGGCCGGGCAACAGCCGCACCGCGAAGCCTTCCTTGACCGCATCCAGTGCCGTGGCCCGCACGCAGTAGTCCGTCGCGATCCCGGTGACGTCGACCTCGGTCA
>NZ_JBMCZA010000104.1:10652-11017 GCF_048654705.1 Nocardioides sp. CPCC 206348 | reverse complement strand
GCCTCGCCCATGCCCTTCACGACGTGGTGGGTGACGGCGTCCGTCACCAGCTCGGGTGCGTAGTCCGAGCCCGCCTCGCCCTGGACGCAGTGCACGGGCCAGGTGTTCACGAAGTCGGGGTCCTCGCCGGGGGCGTGGAAGTGGCCGCCGTTGGTGTCGCCGGCGTGGTGCCAGTCGCGCGATGCCGCGATCAGGGCGTAGTCACCCGACTTCGCGGCGAGGTGTTCGCTGATCCGTCCGGCGACCTCGCGGCCGCCGGTGACGCCGAGCGAACCTCCTTCCACGAAGTCGTTCTGGACGTCGACGACGATGAGTGCGCGGTGGGTGGGCACGGCGGTCTCCGTTCTCTCGGTGGTGGTCAGGTA
>NZ_JBMCZA010000104.1:9550-10593 GCF_048654705.1 Nocardioides sp. CPCC 206348 | reverse complement strand
TCGGTGCGTGCACGACCGCGCCGGCCCGGATGAGCGGTACCTGGACGGGGCGCGCGGCGCCGGGGGCAGTGCCGTCGCGGGTGACGAGCTCGGCGACGAGGAGCCCGTTGTCGTCGTACTCGCGGAAGGCGGTCTTGCGGCCGCCGACCGAGGCCTTGTCCTGCGACTTCTTGGCGACGGGCCGCATCGGTTCGCCGGGTGCGTCGGCGATGGCGACCAGCTTGTAGACCATGCTCGCGGTCGGGTGGCCCGAGCCGGTCGCGACCCGGGTGCCGACGCCGTACCCGTCGATCGGGGCGTCCGCGAGGGCCGCGATCACGAACTCGTCGAGGTCGCTCGTCACCACGATTCGGGTCCCGGTCGCGCCGAGCGAGTCGAGCAGGGCGCGTGCCTTGTGGGCCTCCTCGCTGAGGTCGCCCGAGTCGAGCCGCACGGCGCCGAGCCCGGTGCCTGCGACCTCGACTGCCGTCCGGATGCCCTCGGCGATGTCGTAGGTGTCGACGAGCAGGGTGGTGCCGACGCCGAGCGCCTCGACCTGGCTGCGGAACGCATCGGCCTCGGTGTCGTGCGCGAGGGTGAAGGCGTGCGCGGCGGTGCCCGCGGTCGGTACTCCGAACTGCCGGCCGGCTGCAAGGTTGCTCGTCGAGCCGAACCCGGCGACGTACGCCGCCCGCGCGGTCGCGACCGCCGCTTCCTCATGGGTACGACGCCCGCCCATCTCGATGATCGGCCGGCCCTGGGCGGCGTCGACCATCCGGGCGGCTGCGCTGGCGATGGCGGTGTCGTGGTTGAGGACGCTGAGCACCAGCGTCTCCAGCACGAGGCACTCGCCGAGGGTGCCGGTGGCGGTGAAGATCGGGCTTCCGGGGAAGTAGAGGTCGCCCTCGCGGTAGCCGTCGATGTCGCCGGCGAACCGGAAGTCCCGCAGGTAGTCCACGGTCGCGTCGCCGATGACACCCTGCTCCTGCAACCAGACGAGGTCGTCGGCGTCGTAGGTGAAGTTCTCGATCAGGGTGAGGAGTCGGCCGAGGCCGGCGAGCATT
>NZ_JBMCZA010000104.1:8811-9540 GCF_048654705.1 Nocardioides sp. CPCC 206348 | reverse complement strand
CGGTCGCGTCGCCGATGACACCCTGCTCCTGCAACCAGGCGAGGTCGTCGGCGTCGTAGGTGAAGTTCTCGACCAGGGTGAGGAGTCGGCCGAGGCCGGCGAGCATCCCGTAGCGACGGCCCTCGGGCAGGCGCCGCGAGAAGGCCTCGAACACCGCGGGGCGGCCGACCATCCCGTCGCGCACGAAGGAGTCGAGCATGGTCAGCTCGTAGCGATCGGTCAGCAGTCCGGTGCGGTCCATCTCGACTCCTCGATGTTGTAGTCATTCTGACTATAACACGGTGACGGGTGGGGGTTCGGTGTCGACACTAGGCTGCGGCCGTGGCCGACCGGCGTCAGGACGCTGCAGCGATGTCTGCTGCCTATGAGCGCGAGCTCGCTGCCGACCGGCCGGACGACCGGCGCCGGCAGGGCGCGTTCTACACGCCGCCCCACCTGGTGGCTTGGGTGCTCGACCACGCGCTTCCGCAGCAGGGAACGGTCCTCGACCCGGCCTGCGGCACCGGCCACTTCCTCGTCGAGGCGGCCCGGCGGCTCGGTGTGCGCGCGGTCCACGGTTCCGACCTCGACGCCGAAGCGGTCCGGATCGCGCGCGAGCGCCTCCACGCCGAGGACCCGTCGGTGCCGGTCGACGACATCGCGCGGCAGGTCGTGGTCGCCGACGGGCTCACCGCCTGGGAGGGGCGCACCTTCGACGCCGTGATCGGCAACCCGCCCTTCCTCGGCCAG
>NZ_JBMCZA010000104.1:8206-8742 GCF_048654705.1 Nocardioides sp. CPCC 206348 | reverse complement strand
GTCGCGCTGGTGCAGCCGCTGTCCGTGCTCGCCACCCGCGACGCCGGACCGGTCCGGGCGGCCGTCGCCGCCCGCGGTGCCGTCACCGACTTCTGGTGCTCGGACCGGCCGGTCTTCGACGGCACACCGGTACTCACCTGCGTGCCCGTGGTGCGGATGGGCCGCCCGTCGTCGCTCGGTCCCGACGACTGGGGGAGCCTCGCGGCGTCGTACTTCGGGATCCCGGAGGTGGACCTGCCGATCATGGATGGCACCACCGGCACCCCCGGCACCGTCGGCGACCTCGCCACCTGCACGGCCGACTTCCGTGACCAGTACTACGGACTGAAGCCGTTCGTCCGCGACAACCCGGACGGGCTGCGCGAGGGCGACGCCCGGCTGGTCACCAGCGGACTGATCGACCCGGCCGAGCTGCGCTGGGGTACGACCACCACCCGCTTCGCGCGTCAGGAGTACGACGCCCCGTCGGTCGACCTCGCTGCCCTCCGCGCCGACGGGAAGCTGGCCGGCTGGGCCGACGCACGCCTGGTGCCGAA
>NZ_JBMCZA010000104.1:7661-8143 GCF_048654705.1 Nocardioides sp. CPCC 206348 | reverse complement strand
CCCCATGACCCGGCCGATCTCTGGCGGCTGCTGGCGGTCACCCTCGCGCCGCCGGTCGTCGCCCACGCGGCCGCCCGCTACCTCGGGACCGGTCTGTCGCCCGGATCGGTGAAGGTGAGCGCCCGGCAGCTGGCGGCGCTCCCGTTGCCCGCCGACACGGCTGCCTGGGACGAAGGGGCGGCGCTCGCCCGGCGCGCCCAGCGCGCCGAGGGGAACCGTACGGAGGTCCTGGCCGACGCGGCGCGGGCGATGACCGCGGCCTACGCCGGGTCGGACGAGACGCTGGCGTGGTGGCTGGCGCGGGTCGAGCGGACCGCTACTCGACCGTGAGGCCGATGCTGGCAGCCAGGAGCGGGGCGATCATGACGAGCTGGTCGTGGCTGATCGTCGCGCCGCGCAGGTCCGTCAGTCCGTCGATGGCTGCCAGCGTGGCGCCGCGCAGGTCGACGTCCTGCAGCTTCGCCTGGCGGACGTTGAGACTG
>NZ_JBMCZA010000104.1:6351-7609 GCF_048654705.1 Nocardioides sp. CPCC 206348 | reverse complement strand
AGCTTGCAGCCGACGAAGTGCACGGACTTCCACTGCGCCTCGTACGCCTCGAGCGAGCCGAGCCGGCCGTTGACCTTCACGTCACGCCACTGTCCGCGGGCGGCGCGGACGACCGGGAGGTTGACCCGTTCGAGCTCGACCTCGTGCAGGCGGGCGCCCTTGAGGTCGGTGTCGTCGGCGCTGACGTCCTCGAACCGCGACGTGGAGACGAGCGCACCGGCCAGGTCGAGACGCGCGACCCGCAGGTCGGCGTACCGGACCGATTCGAGGTCCGCGTCACGGGTCAGGTCGAGCAGGTCCCCTTCGGCGAGCGAGCCGAGCCTGATGGGGTCGATCTGCGGTGCCTGCACGCGGGCGACTGTAGCCAGCCGTACCGATGAATCCCCGGCCCGCCCGAGGTCGGAACGGGCATGACCGAATTCCTGGGCGACGGGCTCGAGCTGTTCGCCGGCATCTGTGTGCGGGACTACGACGCGGCGCTGCCCTGGTACGAGGCGCTGCTCGGCACGCCGCCCACCTTCGTCGCCCATCCGACCGAAGGTGTCTGGGAAGTGGCGCCGCACCGTTGGCTGGTGGTGGAGCAGCGACCGGAGCGCGCCGGGTTCTCCGTCCAGACGTTGTTCGTCGACGACCTCGACGCCCGGGTGGCCGCGATGGCGTCGCGCGGGATCGAGCCGGCCAGCGAGGAGACCTACGACGGCGGCACCCGCAAGGTGATCTACACCGACCCCGACGGCAACGAGATCGGCTTCGGCGGCAACCCCTCCTAGGCCGTCGAGAACGGTAGTCCCGGGCCAAAAGCACGGCGACACGCCGGATTTCGGTGCTTTTGGCCCGGGACTACCACCGTCAGCGGCCGTGCAGGCGGCGGGTCAGGGTCGCTGCGGTCGACACGACGGCCGCGGCCAGCCGCTCCGGATCAGCCCCGTCCAGGGGAAACGTGATCGCCACCCCGGCGACCGGCAGTCCGTTGTGGTCCAGGACCGCGGCAGCGACGCTGGCGAGCCCGGCGGTCACCTCGCCGTCCTCGATCGCGTGGCCGCGACGACGGGTCTCGGCGAGGACCGCACGCAAGGCGGTGGGGGAGCCGGGGCCGACGCCGGTGCGATCGACGAACGCATCGCGGTCCGGGTAGAGCGCGCGCACCTGGCTGGCCGGCAGGTGCGCGAGGATCGCCCGTCCGCTGGCGGTCAGGTGGGATGGCAGCCGGACACCGACGTCGGTGACCAGCGACGGCCGGCCGGGCGCGCGCTCCTCG
>NZ_JBMCZA010000104.1:5410-6310 GCF_048654705.1 Nocardioides sp. CPCC 206348 | reverse complement strand
TGCGCGCTGTGGCCGGTCCGGTCGACGAGTGCGGCCAGCGGGCGTCGCGCGATCCGCTGCAGGGGAGCCTGGCGGGCGTACCCGCTGCCGACCTCGAAGGCAGCGACCCCGAGTCCGTACCGCCGGTCGTCGGCGAGGTGCACCACGAAGCCTTCGTCGGCCATCGCCTGGAGCAGGTGGTACGTCGTGGAGCGGGGGATCGCGAGCTCGCGGGCGATCCGGTCGACGGCCACCGGCTCCGGCTGGCCGGCGAGGAACCGCAGCACCCGCAGGGCACGGGTGGCGGCAGGGACCTGGCTCATGGACGGAGCGTGCCACGACCGCGGTGCAATGTCTCGTATCCGAGACTCTGAGTGTCCCTCCGCTCTGGTCAGCGGTGCACCGGAAGAGTGGAATGGCGGCATGCAGATGGTGACGGTCGGGACGGGTGCGGTTTCCTTCGAGGACGTGGTGGCGGTGGCTCGCCATGGTGCGGGGGTGGCGCTCAGCGAGGAGTCGCTGGCCGCGATCGACCGTGCCCGTGCGGTGATCGAGGACCTGGCGGCGTCACCCACGCCGTCGTACGGCGTCTCGACCGGCTTCGGCGCCCTCGCCACCCGCCACATCGCTCCGGAGCTGCGTGCCCAGCTCCAGCGCTCCCTGGTCCGCTCGCACGCAGCCGGAAGTGGCCCCGAGGTCGAGCGCGAGGTCGTGCGGGCCCTGATGCTGCTGCGGCTCTCGACGCTCGCCACCGGTCGCACCGGCGTACGACGCGAGACGGCCGAGCTGCTAGCCGGGCTCCTCACGCACGGCATCACGCCGGTCGTCCACGAGTACGGGTCGCTCGGTTGCTCCGGCGACCTGGCGCCGCTCGCGCACTGTGCGCTGGCCCTGATGGGTGAGGGACCGGTGCGCAACGCC
>NZ_JBMCZA010000104.1:963-5369 GCF_048654705.1 Nocardioides sp. CPCC 206348 | reverse complement strand
GCCGGCCTCACTCCGGTCGCCCTGCAGGAGAAGGAGGGCCTCGCGCTGATCAACGGCACCGACGGCATGCTTGGCATGCTGGTGCTCGCGATCGACGACCTCACCGACCTGCTCCGCGTCGCGGACATCTCCGCCGCCATGTCCGTCGAGGGCCAGCTCGGCACCGACCGCGTGTTCGCCCCCGAGCTGCAGGCGATCCGCCCGCACCCGGGCCAGGCCCTGTCGGCGGCCAACCTCACCGCGCTGTTGAAGGACTCCGGAGTCGTCGCCTCGCACCGAGGCCCCGACTGCAACCGCGTCCAGGATGCCTACTCCCTGCGCTGCTCGCCGCAGGTGCACGGTGCCGCCCGCGACACGGTCGCGCACGCCGCGACCGTCGCCGGCCGCGAGCTGGCCTCGGCGATCGACAACCCGGTCGTGCTCGGCGACCGGGTCGAGAGCAACGGCAACTTCCACGGCGCGCCGGTCGCCTACGTCCTCGACTTCCTCGCGATCGTCGCGGCTGACGTCGCCTCGATCGCGGAACGTCGTACCGACCGGTTCCTGGACAAGAACCGCAGCCATGGCCTGCCGCCGTTCCTCGCCGACGACCCGGGTGTCGACTCGGGCCTGATGATCGCGCAGTACACCCAGGCCGCGATCGTCTCCGAGCTCAAGCGGCTCGCGGCGCCTGCGTCGGTGGACTCGATTCCGTCGAGTGCGATGCAGGAGGACCACGTCTCGATGGGCTGGTCGTCGGCCCGCAAGCTGCGCCGCTCGGTCGACGGTCTCACCCGCGTCCTTGCCGTCGAGCTGATGACGGCGTCCCGTGCCCTGAACCTGAGGGCGCCGCTCGAGCCCAGTCCCGCCACGGGTGCGGTCGTCGGCCTGCTCCGCGACCACGGCGTCGGCGGCCCGGGCACCGACCGCTTCCTCGCCCCCGAGATCGAATCCGCCTACCAGCTCGTCCTGGGCCGCCGGGTCACCGCGGCCGTCACCGACGTGATCGGAGAACTCCAGTGAACGACACCAACCCCCGCCTCCCCATCCACGCCGACACCGGCACCGAGCTGACCGCGAAGTCGTGGCAGACCGAGGCGCCGCTGCGGATGCTGATGAACAACCTTGACCCCGAGAACGCCGAGCGTCCCGAGGACCTCGTCGTGTACGGCGGCACGGGCAAGGCCGCCCGCAGCTGGGAGGCGTACAACGCCCTCGTCCGCACCCTGCGCGACCTCGAGGACGACGAGACGATGCTCGTCCAGAGCGGCAAGCCGGTCGGTGTGATGCGCACCCACGCGTGGGCGCCGCGCGTGCTGATCGCGAACTCCAACCTCGTGGGGGACTGGGCGAACTGGGAGGAGTTCCGCCGTCTGGAGGACCTCGGCCTGACCATGTACGGGCAGATGACCGCCGGTTCGTGGATCTACATCGGCACGCAGGGCATCCTGCAGGGCACGTTCGAGACCTTCGCGGCCGTGGCCGACAAGCGCTTCGGCGGGACCCTGGCCGGCACGATCACGCTGACCGCAGGCCTCGGCGGCATGGGCGGCGCGCAACCGCTCGCCGTGACGATGAACGACGGTGTCGCGATCTGCATCGAGTGCGACGACGCCCGCATCAAGCGGCGCATCGAGCACCGCTACCTCGACGTCCAGGCGTCCTCGCTGGAGGAGGCCGTCGCCCTCGCGATCGAGGCGCGCGATGCCCGCAAGCCCCTCTCCATCGGGGTCCTCGGCAACGCGGCCGAGATGGTGCCGCTGCTGCTGGAGCAGAAGGCGCCGATCGACATCGTCACCGACCAGACCTCCGCCCACGACCCGCTCTTCTACCTGCCGGCGGGCACGGCGTTCGAGGACTGGGAGGCCGAGCGCACCGCCGACCCGGTGGGCTTCACCAAGCGGGCGCAGGAGTCCATGGCCACGCACGTGCGAGCGATGGTGGAGTTCCAGGACGCCGGTGCCGAGGTCTTCGACTACGGCAACTCGATCCGTGACGAGGCCCGCAAGGGCGGCTACGACCGGGCGTTCGAGTTCCCGGGGTTCGTGCCGGCGTACATCCGGCCGTTGTTCTGCGAGGGCAAGGGCCCGTTCCGCTGGGCCGCGCTCTCCGGCGACCCGGCCGACATCGCCGCGACGGACAAGGCGATCCTCGAGCTGTTCCCCGACAACGCCCGGCTGCACAAGTGGATCACCATGGCCTCCGAGCGGGTCGCCTTCCAGGGCCTGCCGGCGCGCATCTGCTGGCTCGGGTACGGCGAACGCCACCTGGCCGGCCTGAAGTTCAACGAGATGGTCGCTTCGGGCGAGCTCAAGGCACCCGTGGTGATCGGCCGCGACCACCTCGACTGCGGGTCGGTCGCGTCGCCGTACCGCGAGACGGAGGCGATGCTCGACGGGTCGGACGCGATCGCGGACTGGGCGCTGCTCAACGCGCTGGTCAACACCGCATCGGGTGCGTCGTGGGTGTCGATCCACCATGGCGGCGGGGTCGGCATGGGACGCTCGATCCATGCGGGTCAGGTCTGCGTCGCCGACGGCACCGAGCTCGCTGCGCAGAAGATCGAGCGCGTGCTCACCAACGACCCGGGGATGGGCGTGATCCGCCACGTCGACGCCGGCTACGACCGGGCGGTCGAGGTCGCTGCGGAGCGGGACGTCCGGATCCCGATGCAGGACGGCTGAGGTGGCTGACTTCGAACAGATGTGGGCCGACCTCGCCGCGGTCGGCCGCTCGTCCACCTCCGGCGGCTACTTCCGCCAGCCCTGGGCGAGCGCGGAGGAGGAAATGCGGGTGTGGTTCGCCGAGCAGGCGGCGTCGCGCGGCCTCACGCTCGAGACCGATGCGATGGGCAACCAGGTCGCCTGGTGGCGTCCGGTTCCCGTCGCTGGTCGGGTCGAGACGCTCGGCGTGCTCACCGGCAGCCACCTCGACAGCGTCCTCGACGGCGGCGCGTACGACGGCCCGCTCGGAGTCGTCTCCGCGCTGGCCGCGATCGACCTGCTGCGCGAGCGCGGCGCCGAACCGGGCCGCGCTGTCGGTGTCGGCGTGTTCCGCGAGGAGGAGGGATCCCGCTTCGGGCTGGCCTGCCTGGGCTCGCGGCTCGCGACCGGTTCGGTGGCGTGGTCCGACGTCGAGGGACTGCGGGACCGCACCGGGGTCGCCCTCGGCGACGTGACCGCCGCACCCGCGACCGGCGCCGACGGCCTGCTGGCCGAGGTCGGCTGCTTCGTGGAGCTGCACGTCGAGCAGGGGCGAGCGCTCGTCGACCACGACGTGCCCGTCGGCCTGGCGAGCGGGATCTGGCCGCACGGTCGCTACCGCTTCGACTTCACCGGCCGGGCCGACCACGCCGGCACCACCCGGATGGAGGACCGGGCCGACCCGATGCTCACCTACGCGATGACCGCACTCGCCGCCAACAAGCAGGCCCGGCTCGGGGGATCGCGCGCGACCTTCGGTCGGATCGAGGCGCACCCCAACGGCACCAACGCCGTGCCCTCGCGCGTCACGGCCTGGCTCGACGCGCGCGCCGACTCCGACACGACGCTCGCCGGACTCGTGGCCGCCATCGAGAAGCAGGCCTCCGAGCGCGCCGCACGCGACGGCACCTCGGTGGCCGTGACCGCCGAGTCCGTCTCGGGCGAGGTGGCGTTCAACGTCGATCTCGCCGCCCGGATCGGGGAGGGCCGCGACTGGCCGGTACTGCCGACCCAGGCAGGCCACGACGCCGGTGTCCTCGCCGCAGCCGGCCACCCGACGGCCATGCTCTTCGTCCGCAACCCGACCGGCGTCTCCCATTCGCCCGACGAGTTCGCGGAGACCGAGGACTGCCTGGCCGGTGTCGAGGCGTTGGCCGACGCGCTGTCGGCCCTGGGGGTGTGAGCGTGCTGACGATCCCGGCCATGGCCAACGCCCATTCGCACGCCTTCCACCGCGCCCTGCGCGGCCGCACCCAGCAGGGCACGGGGAGCTTCTGGACGTGGCGCGAGCAGATGTACGACCTCGCCGGTCGCCTCACGCCCGACCTCTACTTCGACCTGGCCCGGGCGACCTACGCCGAGATGCTCGCGGGCGGGATCGGTGCGGTGGGGGAGTTCCACTACCTGCACCACCAGCCCGACGGGACGCCGTACGACGACCCCAACGAGATGGGCCGCGCCCTGCTGGCGGCGGCCGACGACGTCGGCATCCGGATCCGCCTGCTCGACACCTGCTACCTGACGGCTGGGATCGGCCAACCCGCTGGGGGCGTCCAGCGCCGGTTCAGTGACGGGACCGCGGACGCCTGGGCCGAACGCGTCGCGGCGTTCGGCGACGACCGCGTCGGCGCCGCGATCCACAGCGTCCGGGCGGTGCCGCAGGACCAGATGGCGACCGTGGCGGCCGGTGCGGCCGGCGGCCCCGTGCACGTCCACCTGTCGGAG
>NZ_JBMCZA010000104.1:0-916 GCF_048654705.1 Nocardioides sp. CPCC 206348 | reverse complement strand
CTCGGACCGCGCACGACCCTCGTCCACGCCACCCACCTGACCGACTCCGACGTCCGCCTCATCGGCGACTCGGGGGCCTTCGTCTGCATGTGCCCGACGACCGAGCGCGACCTCGCCGACGGCCTCGGTCGCGCCGCGGACCTGCGTGCTGCCGGCGCCCGGATCTGCCTCGGCTCCGACAGCCACGCGATCGTCGACCTCTTCGAGGAGATGCGCGGCGTGGAGATGCACGACCGGCTGCGCACCGGCGTCCGTGGCCACTGGACCGCCCAGGCACTGCTCGACTGCGCGACCGTCCACGGCCACGCATCCCTCGGCCTGGACGACGCCGGCGTCGTGACGCTCGACCCGGCCAGCCCGCGTACGGCGGGCACCGGCGCCGACGTCCACACCGTCGCGTTCGCTGCCGCACCTGCCGACGTCACCGAGGTCGAGATCGACGGCCGGGTCGTCTTCGACGGCGACCACGGGCGCGTCGGCCGTGACCTGGCCTCCGTGATCGACAAGGTGTGGCAATGAACTCGCCCCGGACCAGCACCCTGGTCACGAACATCGGTGAGCTCGTCACCAACGATCCGGCCGCCGCCGACCTCCTCGGCTTGCGCACGAACGCCGCGGTCGTGGTCGACAACGGCGTCATCGCGTGGGTGGGCGATGCCTCAGCCGCTCCTGCCGCCGACGAGGTCATCGACGTGGCCGGCGCCGCCGTCATCCCCGGCTTCGTCGACAGTCACAGCCACCTCGTCTTCGCCGGGGACCGTGCACTCGAGTTCCAGGCCCGGATGGCGGGGGAGTCGTACGCCGCCGGCGGGATCCGCACGACCGTCGCGGCCACCCGCGCCGCCTCCGATGCCGAGCTCGAGGCCGGCGTCGCGCGGCACGTGGCCGAGATGCGCCGCCAGGGCACCACGACCGT
>NZ_JBMCZA010000103.1:0-1257 GCF_048654705.1 Nocardioides sp. CPCC 206348 | reverse complement strand
GAGTTACGTTAATCCAGATTCAAATTTACCGGAAGTCCCAGGGGGAGTGCGATGGCGTCAATGGTCGAGGCTGCGGCCAAGCCGACGCGAGAGCTGGGCGGCATCCTGGCGATGACGCTGGACGCACTCGTCATCATGTTCACCAAGCGATTCTCGTGGCGCGAGGCGGTCCAGCAGGCGTGGTTCATCGCCCGCGTATCGCTCGTCCCGACGCTGCTGGTGATGCTGGGCTTCACGCTGCTGGTGATCTTCGAGGTCAACCTGCTGCTCAAGGACCTCGGTGCCCTTGACCTCTCCGGGGGCATCGCTGGCATCGCGTCCGTGCAGCAGATCGGACCGTTCGTCACCGTCGTCGTGGTGGCCGGCGCCGGCGGCACGGCGATGTGCGCGGACCTCGCGGCGCGCACCATCCGTGAGGAGATCGCGGCCATGCAGGTCTTGGGTATCGACCCGATCCAGCGGCTCGTCGTCCCCCGGATCGTCGCCGCCGTCCTGGTGACCCTCGTCCTCAACGTCCTGATCTGTGCGGGCGGACTGGCGGGTGGCTACTTCTTCTCGGTCTACCTCCAGGGCGTGAACCCGGGGGCTTACGTCGCGAGCATCCCGCTGTTCACCGGCATCCCCGAGCTGATGTTCTCCATGGTCAAGGCCTTCGTCTTCGGTCTCATCGCCGCGATCATCGCCTGCTACCGCGGTCTCAACGTGGCCGGTGGTTCCAAGGGCGTCGGTGACGCCGTCAATCAGGCCGTGGTCATCACCGTGGCCGTGCTCGTCCCCGTCAGCCTGACCATCAGCCTGATCCAGTTCGCCATCCTCTGAGGCCCTGATGTCTGTCCTTTCTCCCAAGCTGGAAGCCGTACGTCGCGCGCCGCTCCGGACTCTCGACGCGATCGGTGCGCACGGTCTCTTCTATGCGCGCGTGCTGACCGGGATTCCGCGCGCGCTGCGCCGTCACCCGGGTGAGATCGTCAAGCTGATCGCGGAGCTCGGCACCGGCACCGGTGCCCTCGCGCTCGTGGGTGGCTCGATCGTCATCGTCGCCTCGATCACCTTCTTCGCCGGCGCGGTCGCTGCGGCGCAGGGCTTCGAGTCGTCGTCCAGCCTGGGCGTCGGATCCCTCAGCCCGCTCCTGGCCGCGTTCTTCACGGCCCGACTCTCCACGCCGCTTCTGGCTGGCGTCGCGCTGTCCGTGACGCTCGGAGCCGCGACGACCTCGCAGCTCGGCGCGATGCGGATCAGCGAGGAGATCGACGCCAT
>NZ_JBMCZA010000102.1:0-2370 GCF_048654705.1 Nocardioides sp. CPCC 206348 | reverse complement strand
CGAGGTGTACGCCGACGGCGGCTACACCGCCCGCTGAGCTCTCGGGCCCGGGCCAGGCCCGGGTCGGGCCTGGGTCAGGCCTGGGGGAACTCGACCTCGGGCGTGCGGCAGATGAGCAGCCGGCGGCACTTGTCGCTGGCGCTGTCGATCATGGCCGAGGCGTTGAACGACGCCTCGAAGTCGCCGTCGCGGGTGGTCTGGCCGAGCACCAGCTCGACGTCGCCGACGCGGGCGCCCTTGGCGACGTGGTGCACGAGCACGCTCTTCTCGCGCTGGTCGAGGTAGCGCTTGAGGCCGGCGCGATCGCCGACGAACTCGGCGGACTGGCCGCCGCCCTGGGAGAACTGCACCGACATCACGAAGTCGTCGGTGATCAGGCCGAGGACCCGCTCGGGCTCGTCGGAATCCATGATCTCGAACCAGCGCTCGAGGAAGGGCGTCGTCGTACTCATCAGTCCTCCATCAGGTCGTGCTCGGTGTCGAAGGTGACCTGGTAGCTCGCGATCAGGCCGTCGGGTCCGAGACGGACGCCGGAGAGGAACCGGCCGGTCGTGGTGTCGCCCTCGGTCACCTTGCCGTAGACGAACTCGACGTCGTCATCGCGTGTCTGGCGCAGCACCACGTGGGCCCTGTTCGAGACGCCGCGGCCGCCGAGATAGGAGCGCATCGCGTCGCGTCCCTGGTCGCGTTTGGCGCCGGCCGGCAGCACCATCACGAAGCGCACGGCGGGGTCGAGCAGGTCCAGGGCGTCGTCGATGCGGCCCTCGTCGATGGCCCGGTAGTAGCGGGCAAGCGTGGTCTCGGACATGAAACTGAAGTTAGTTCAAATTGCTGGAGTTTGTCGAGACCGAGGGGTTGCCAGCGTGGCGACCGTCACCTAAATTGAACTCAAGTCAGTTCAGTTTGAAGCTCGTCGACATCAAAGGAGAGTCATGGACCAGCTGCTCGTCACCGTGCTGAGCGGGGTCGCGAACGGAGCCGTCTACGGCCTGGTCGGGCTGGGTCTGGTGATCATCTTCCAGTCGACCGACGTCATGAACTTCGCGATGGCCGCCATGGCCACGACCGCCGGCTACGTCGCCCTGAGCATGGTCGACGCCGGGGTCGCCCTGGTCATCGCGCTCATCGCCGCCGTCGGCTTCGCGTCGATGTTCGGCCTCGCCGTGCGCGAGGTGTTGATCCGCCCACTGGGGGAGGGGCGGCTGTTCGCCGCCCTCGTGGTGACCATGGGCGTCGCCATCGGGACCGAACACTTCGTCGGACGCCACTGGGGTGAGCAGCCCAAGGCCTTCCCGCGGCTCCTCGACGGCTCGGTGGCGATCGGCGACTCGCGGATCCAGACCCAGGACCTGCTCGTGATCGTCGTGGCCGTGCTGGCCATGGCCGCCGTCGCGATGCTCTTCCAGCGGACCTCGCTCGGCTCGGCCATGCGCGCCGTCGCCGAGTCGTCGGAGACCGCCCGTGTGCTCGGCATCAACTCCCAGAAGGTCGCCCGGATCGCCTGGGCGCTCGGCGTCGGCCTCGCCACGCTGGGCGTCCTGCTCTATGCGCCCAACGTCGGGATGACTCCGGTCGTGCTCGCACCGGTGCTCTTCCGGGCCTTCGCCGGGATCCTCCTCGGCGGACTGACCAGCATGACCGGTGCCGTCGTCGGCGGCCTGGTGATCGGGGTTCTCGACAACCTCGCCGCGACCTACATCTCTGCAAGTTTCCGGGACACCTTCGTGTTCTCCGTCGCCGTCCTCGTGCTGCTCGTGCGGCCGCAGGGCATCTTCGGCCGCCAGGCCTTCGTGAGGGTGTGACCAGATGAGTCTCGACATCAAGACCGCCGACCGACCCACTCCTGTCCGGCAGGAGCCGGCACCGGCCTGGCACCACGCCTGGCCGTGGATCCGCCTCGCGTCCGGCCCGGTGGCCGCCGTGCTCGCGATCCTGGTGCTGATGTCCGGCGCCATCCCGCCGTACACCGTCTTCACCGTGGGGCTCGGCGCCGTCTACGCCCTCGTGGTGCTCTCGCTGAGCCTGCTCGCGTCGTGGACCGGCATCTGGTCGATCGGCCAACCGGCCCTGCTCGCGATCGGTGCGTACGCCGTCGCCTACGGCTCCTCGCACGACTGGTCGCTGCCGCTCACCATCGTGCTGGTGCTCGGCGGGTGTGCGCTGATCGGTGCCTTCCTCGGCTTCGTCGGCTCCCGCTTCTCCGTCTTGTACGTCGCCCTGTTGACGCTCGCGTTCACGCTGGTCTGCCTGGAGATCATCAACGTCTGGGCCGACGTCACCAACGGCGACCAGGGCGTCGCGGTGAACATCGTCTCGACGCCGTTCGGCGACATCTTCCCTTCCTCCAACGAGGCGATCTACGTCGTGATC
>NZ_JBMCZA010000101.1:0-1429 GCF_048654705.1 Nocardioides sp. CPCC 206348 | reverse complement strand
ACGTTACCGTGAGTTCGTCGCACGGACTGGTTCCGATGTGTGTCATCAATCATTGGAGGGCTCATGGCTGCGCCTCAGACCGATCTCCTGTGCATTCACGGCTTCAACAGCAGCTGGCACAACTGGGACCCTGTGGTTGACGGGCTCCGGATGCGCCACCGAGTCCACGTCGCTCGCCTGGCCGGACATGCCGATGGGCCTTCGCATCCGGACGGAATCGCACCGACAGCGGCGACGCTGGCGGACCAGCTCGAGCGCGACCTCGATGCCGCGGGAGTGGAGCGCGCACACCTGGTGGGCAACTCCCTGGGCGGGTGGCTGGCCCTCGAACTGGCAGCGCGTGGACGGGCTCTCTCTGTCACAGGACTCTCACCTGCCCTCGGCTGGGAGCCGGCCGGTCGGCATCTCCAGTTGTTGGCGCTGAAGTTGTTCCTCGGAGGCCAGCTGACGACACGCATGGCACCCCTACTCCCCCGTCTGCTGCGTTCGGCCCCGGTGCGACGAGCGGCGCTGAAGATCGCAGTGGAACACGGCGACCGGATGTCGGTCCAAGCCGCACTGGAATTCACTGAGGACATGGCCGAGTGCACGATCTCTCAACCGCTCAAGCGTTGGTTCCTGAGCACCGAACACAAGCTCGGAGCCATCGACTGCCCCGTACAGATCGCTTGGTCAGAGCGTGACGCACTCATCCCCCTCGATCCGTACGGTGCACGCTTTCCTTCGCTGGTGCCCCACGCCGAATGGTTGACACTTCCAGGGGTCGGACACGTGCCGATGTACGACGACCCAGAGCTCGTCACTCGTACGATTCTGGACTTCACCGCTCGGGTCTCCTGACCAGGTTCAGCTTGCGGCCGGAGACGCCATCGGATCAGACCGTGAGGCCCAGCTGGCGTGTGGTCTCCTCGCGCATCTCGATCTTGCGGACCTTGCCGGTCACGGTCATGGGGAAGTCGTCGACGACCAGGACGTAGCGCGGGACCTTGTAGTGCGCGAGCTTGCCGGTCGCGAACTCCTTCACCGCCACCGCATCGAGCGGTTCGGCCCCGGGTCGCATACGGACCCAGGCACAGAGCTCCTCGCCGTACTTCTCATCCGGGACCCCGATGACCTGGACGTCTTCCACATCGGGGTGGGTGTAGAGGAACTCCTCGATCTCACGGGGATAGATGTTCTCCCCACCACGGATCACCATGTCCTTGATCCGCCCCACGATCGCGCAGTACCCGTCCTCGCGCATCACCGCCAGGTCACCGGTGTGCATCCACCCCTCGGCATCGATCGCCTCCGCGGTCTTCTCCTCGTCGTTCCAGTAGCCGAGCATCACCGAATAACCACGCGTGCAGAACTCACCCGGTTCGCCACGCTCCACGGTCTCACCGGTGACCGGGTCGACGACCTTGACCTCCACATGCGGATGCGCCCG
>NZ_JBMCZA010000100.1:0-931 GCF_048654705.1 Nocardioides sp. CPCC 206348 | reverse complement strand
CGACCTCTTCGCCGTCGCCGACCGGGTGATCGCCTTCGACTTCGGCCAGATGGTCGCCGAGGGACCGCCGTCCACGATCCTCCAGGAGCCCGTCGTACGCAGCTCGTACCTCGGTGAGCTGGACCTCGAGGTGCCGGCACTCGCTGTCGAGCACGGTGGCAGCACGGTGCTCGCCGCGACGGCCGTGTCGCACCAGTACGGCGGTGTCCACGCCCTGCGCGACATCGACCTGACGGTCACCAAGGGCGCGGTCGTCGGCGTCGTCGGCACCAACGGCGCAGGCAAGAGCACGCTCGGCCGGATCCTGCACGGCTCGTTGAAGCCGAGCTCCGGGTCGCGGGAGTCGAGCCTGCGGGTCAGCCTCGTGCCCGAGGGTCGCGCGCTCTTCAAGACCCTGTCGGTGCGCGAGAACCTCGAGGTGGCGGCGTACGCGAGCGGCGTCAGCCGCAGCCGGATGCGCACCCGCCTCGAGGAGCTGACGGCCTGGCTGCCCGAGCGGGTCGCGACCCGGATGGAGATCTCCGCGGGTGCGCTGTCCGGTGGCGAGCAGCAGCTGGTGGCGATCGCGCGTGCGCTGATGGCCGATCCGGAGGTGCTGATCCTCGACGAGCCGGCCCTCGGGTTGTCGCCGGTGATGGTCAAGGAAGTCTTCTCGCAGCTCAACGCGCTGGCCCGCGAGGGCATCACCACGGTGATCCTCGACCAGTCGTTGAACCGTGCCCTCAACACCTGCACGGAGGTGATCGTGCTGCGCCAGGGCGAGGTCGTCGCCCGCGGCAACGCCGGCATCGACGGCTTCGCCGCGCTCGCCGAGGAGGCCTACTTCGGTCAGCCGCAGGAGAGCGTGCTGGAGGAGAGCCGGTGAGCGCCCAGAGCTTCGTGCAGACCTTCGTGCAGCCCTGGCCCGAGGCCGACGCGTCGGTGCTGGCGC
>NZ_JBMCZA010000099.1:16607-17195 GCF_048654705.1 Nocardioides sp. CPCC 206348 | reverse complement strand
AGGCTGTGCCAGGTGACCATGATGTCGGCCTGGCTGATCGGCCTGGCCTCGTCGGTCGACGCGTGCCAGTGGCTCGACTGCGGAAGCAGGTGGCGCACCGCGGCGTGGGTGAGCCGGGTCTTCAGGCACGTGACGACCATCTGGCCGTTGGGGCCGAAGGCGTCGCGGACGCCGATGTCGTAGCCGAGCTTCGCGGTCTTGTCGATGCGCTCCTTCATCTCGGCGCCGCCGGCGGAGTAGTAGACCGCCTTGGCCTCGCGCGGGATGACGCAGCTCATCATGCCGCTGCCGAGGCCGTAGAGGACGCCGAGGTAGAGGCCGCGCCGCTCGTAGAAGGAGAACGCCCGCGTCAGCTTGGCCTGGTCCGTCCAGGTGGGCAGCTTGCGCGCCTTCTCGAGGAAGAGCCGTACGTCGGCGGGCAGGCCCGCAGGGAGTGCCTGGCCGTTGCGGGTCCAGCCGGCGAGGAGCTCGTTGACCCGGTCGACCTCTCCTCGCGCGAAGAGCGCGGCCACCAGGGTGTCGGCCTCGTCGTCCCAGACCTGCCGCGGATCCAGGCCGGATCCCGTCCCGATGACCGAGGACGTCGGC
>NZ_JBMCZA010000099.1:15768-16597 GCF_048654705.1 Nocardioides sp. CPCC 206348 | reverse complement strand
TCGTTGACCCGGTCGACCTCTCCTCGCGCGAAGAGCGCAGCCACCAGGGTGTCGGCCTCGTCGTCCCAGACCTGTCGCGGATCCAGGCCGGATCCCGTCCCGATGACCGATGACGTCGGTGACCAGGTCCACGCCGCTGCGGGCATGATGATGCCGAAGGCCCCTGCCGCTCCGAGGGCGCTGCTGCCGCGCAACAGACTCCGCCTGCTCAACCCTTGCATCGGACGCTCCTCGATCGGCATTGGTACGATGGTACGACGTGAGTATCTGTGTATCACGAACGATGGGAGTGGAACCAGTGGTTGACGCGGTCGAATCGCTGCTCGAACGTGCTTTCGCCGACGTTGCCGCGTCGATGGCCGCCGACGAAGCGAATGCAGACCTGCTGGACGCGGCGTCCGAGCTCTTCTCCCGCCACGGCATCCAGCGGACCACCATGGACGACGTCGCGCGCCGTGCCGGGCTCTCGCGGATCACCGTCTACCGCCGGGTCAGCTCCAAGGAGGCGCTGGTCGAGCAGGTCGTGCTGCGCGAGTTCCGCCGCTACCTCGACCAGTTCCGCATCGACATCGCCTCGGCCGAGACGGCCCAGGACCGGGTCGTGCTCGGCTTCGTCAGCTCGCTGCGTGCGATCCGGGGCAACGCCCTGATCGGTGGACTGATGGTGGCCGAACCCCAGACACTCGTGCCGCTGCTCGAGACCACGGGCCGCACACTCGCGACGGTGTCGCAGTTCGTCGCGGGCCAGCTGCGCCACGAGCAGCGGGCCGGCCAGATCGGCGCGGACGTCGATGTCGACCTGGTGGCCGAGGTGATGGTGCGCCTCACC
>NZ_JBMCZA010000099.1:7343-15723 GCF_048654705.1 Nocardioides sp. CPCC 206348 | reverse complement strand
CGTTTCCTCGTACCGATGCTGGGGATCAGGCCGTCCGGCTGACGGAGTCCTCTAGGTTGACGAGGTGACCGAGCCGGACAACACCGCTGCCGTCCAGACGCTCCGCGTGGAGCGGACCCTGGTGATCGGCCTCAACCGGCCGGGCAAGCGCAATGCGATCAACGCCGAGCTGACCCAGGGCCTCGACGACGCGCTCAACCTGCTCGAGGACGACGACGACCTGTGGTGCGGCGTCCTCACCGGTGGACCGGCGGTCTTCTGTGCCGGAGCCGACCTGGCGGAGGGGCCGGGGGAGCCGACCGAGCGCGGTGGCTACGCCGGGCTCACCTCGCGGGCGCGCACCAAGCCGCTGATCGCTGCCGTCGAGGGGTACGCCCTCGGTGGCGGGTTCGAGCTGGTGCTGAGCTGCGACCTCGTCGTGGCCTCCCGTACGGCGACGTTCGGCTTTCCCGAGGTGAAGCGTGGCCTGCTCGCCGACTTCGGCGGGGTCTTCCGGGCGCCTCGGCTGCTGCCGCCCAACGTGGCCCTCGAGCTGCTGCTCACCGGGGAGTCCCTCGAGGCGGAGCGCGCCGAGCGGCTGGGGTTCGTCAACCGGCTCGTCGAGCCGGGTCTTGCGTTCGACATCGCGCTCGGGCTGGCCGCCACGATCTGTGGCAACGCACCGCTGGCCGCCCGTGAGGCCCTGGCCCTTGCGCGCGCCGAGATCCACGGCGATGAGGCGGCGGTCTGGGAGGCCAGCCATGCCGCGCTGGCCCGGCTGATCGCCTCGGCCGACGTGGCCGAGGGCGTGGCCGCGTTCTTCGAGCGGCGCGAGCCGCGCTGGACCGGCCGCTGAACGAGGCCTACTCGTCGAGGTCGATCCGGACGGTCAGCAGGTCGGTCCCGAGGGTTCGTACGGCGATCGAGTTGAGCCTGGTGGACGGCCGCGCGTGCCCGAGCCAGCGCTGGCGGGCCCGAGGGTCGTCGTCGCCAAGGACGGTGGCCATGCCCTCGCGCCAGTGGCCCCGGACCTTCACCCGCACTCGCGGGTTGGCCTCGATGTTGCGCACGTACGCGGCCCGGCGACCGTGCTCCGCAACGATCCAGAACACGTCGTCGACCTGACCGTCACCGACTGGAACCCTGCGAGCTCGGCCCGAGGTGCGGCCGGTCGTCTCGAGGAGTGCGTATCCCGGCATGCGCCAACCACGCATGAGGACCCAGCGGACGAGTGGATTCGCCATCCGCTTCTGGACGAAGTTCACAGCCCTGTACTTCAGCACCTCCGCATCTTCGTGCACCTCGATGAACAATCCCCCGCACTTCGCACACGGCTGGGAGTCGGGTGTCAGGCTGGACGCATGCGTGAGCGGTGGCGATCAGGCCTGGTGCTGCTGCTCAGCGCCTTGATCTTCGTCGGCATCGTCCTGTTCGCGCCCGGGAGCGAGAACAGCGCGTTCCGCCGGCTGATCGGGATCGGTGACGACCCGCTCGGGACGCCGGCCGACGTCCCGGAGGGCGGGGTGTACGCCTTCCTGGAGCACCAGCGCGGGCAGGCCGACGATCCGGTCGCGTGGGATCCGTGCAAGGAGATCCACTACGAGATCAACCCCGACGGCGCCCCGGACGGTGCCGGCGACACGGTGGCCTTCGTGGAGGCCGCGGTCGCCGAGGTCTCAGGTGTCACCGGCCTGCGTTTCGTGTACGACGGCCGTACGGATCGCCGTCCGAAGTGGGGAGGCGCCTTCGTGCCCCTCGGTGGCAGGCGCCAACCGGTCCTCATCTCGTGGGCGACCGGGTCCGAGGTCGACGAGCTCAAGGGCAACGTGGCCGGCCTCGGCGGGGCTGCTGCCCGCGAGGGTGCCGACGGACGCCTGCGCTACATCACGGGCGGCGTCACGCTCGACAGCAATGCGTTCGCCGACCTCGAGGACGAGCGCGACGGCGAGGCCTACCAGCGGGCGATCCTGTTGCACGAGCTCGGCCACCTCGTCGGCCTGGACCACGTCGACTCCCCGGCCGAGCTGATGTTCGAGGACAACGTCGGGCAGCGCGACTTCGGTCGGGGCGACCTGAACGGACTGGTCCGCCTGGGACGGGGTCGCTGCGCCTGACGCCGGCGTTGTGGCCGCAGCACACCTGGTGCCCGCGCTTTTGTTCCGGTGGCCGTTCCGTCGCTTCCGGAACGGCAGTAGATTCGATGGGTGACCAGCATCGAAACCGCACCCGCAGAGACCGCCGCTGCGACCTTCACGTCGCTCAACCCCGCCAACGGTGAGGTCGTCGGGACGCATCCCATCCACGATGCTGCGCACGTGCAGGCAACCGTGGAGAGCGTGCGCAAGGAAGCGGAGCGGTGGCGCGCGCTGGGGTTCGACGGGCGCAAGAAGGCCCTCGCCGCGTGGCGCAAGGTGATCGCGCGCCGCCTCGACGAGCTCGCGTCCCTGATGTCCCGCGAGAACGGCAAGCCCCACGGTGACGCCCTGCTCGAGGCGTCGCTCGCGATCGACCACCTCGCCTGGGCCGGCAGCCACGCCGAGAAGGTGCTCAAGCGCCGGATGGTGTCGCCGGGCCTGCTGATGGTCAACCAGGCCGCCACGATCGAGTACCGACCGCTCGGCGTCATCGGTGTGATCGGCCCGTGGAACTACCCCGTCTTCACCCCGATGGGCTCCATCGCCTACGCGCTCGCCGCGGGCAACGGCGTGGTCTTCAAGCCGTCCGAGTTCACCCCCGGCATCGGCGAATGGCTGGCCGCGACCTTCAAGGAGGCCGTCGGTCTCGGCGTGTTCCAGGTCGTGACCGGGTACGGCGAGACCGGCGCCGCTCTGACGACGTCCGGTGTCGACAAGGTGGCCTTCACCGGGTCGACCGCGACCGGCAAGCGGGTCATGGCGGCGGCTGCAGCCAGTCTGACGCCCGTCGTCATCGAGGCCGGCGGCAAGGACGCCATGATCGTCGACTCCGACGCCAACATCGCCGAGGCCGTCGACTCCGCCCTGTGGGGCGCGTGCGGCAACGCGGGCCAGACCTGCGCCGGTGTCGAGCGGGTCTACGTCCACGAACAGGTCTACGGCGACTTCCTCAACCAGCTGGTCACCGCGGCCAAGGACGTCAAGGCGGAGCCGGGCGGCCAGCTCGGCCCGATCACCATGCCGTCCCAGGTCGAGATCATCCGCCGCCACATCGACGACGCTCTCGCGCGCGGTGGCCGGGCGGTCGTCGGTGGACCGGTGCCCGAGGGTGCCCGCTACGTGCAGCCCACCGTGCTCGTCGACGTCCCCGAGGACTCCTCCGCCGTCCAGGAGGAGACCTTCGGCCCGACGGTCACGGTCACCAAGGTCCAGAACATGGACGAGGCGATCAGGCTGGCCAACGGCACGTCGTTCGCCCTCGGTTCGACGGTGTTCTCCAAGGACAAGGGCATGGAGATCGCCGAGCAGCTGCGCGCCGGCATGACCGCCATCAACAGCGTGATCTCGTTCGCCGGCATCCCGACGCTGCCGTTCGGGGGCGTCGGTCAGTCCGGCTTCGGACGCATCCACGGCGCCGACGGCCTGCGTGAGTTCACCTACCCGCACGCCATCGCGCGCCAGCGGTTCCGGCCGGCGATCGAGCTCACGTCCTTCCGTCGTACGGACAAGGCGGAGAAGCAGCTCGTCACGATCGTGCAGAAGCTCTACGGGCGCGGGAAGAAGTAGCGCCCCGCGCGAACAGGATCACCGCCAGGCCACCGGCGAAGGTGAACCAGGTGATCTGCTCGGCGAGCAGGAGTGCGGCCCAGGCGATGCTCAGCACCGGCTGGATCAGCTGGACCTGGCTGACCTGGGCCATCGGGCCGAGGGCGAGGCCGTGGTACCAGGCGAAGAAGCCGAGGTACATGCTGATGACCGCGAGGTAGGCGAAGCACGCCCAGACGCCGATCGATCCGGTCGGCGGTTGCTGCGCGACGCTGACCGCGGCCAGCACGGCCATCGCGGGGAGCGCCACCACGAGCGCCCACGAGATGGTCTGCCACGGGCCGAGCTCTTTGGTGAGCAGGGCGCCTTCGGCGTACCCCGCGGCGCACAGGAGGACCGCGACGAACAGCAGTACGTCGGCGCGCTGGAGGTGGCTGACCCCGCCACCCTGTGCCACCGCGAACGCGATCGCGGCCGCCGCCCCACAGGCCGAGAAGATCCAGAAGGCCCGAACCGGGCGCTCGCCGGTCCGCAGCACGGCCATCACCGCGGTGGCCGCCGGCAGCAGGGCGATCACCACGGCACCGTGTGATGCGGGCACCTCGGTCAAGGCATACGACGTCAGCAGTGGGAACCCCGCCACGACACCGCCTGCGACGACGAGCAGCTGCAGCCACTGGCGGCCGCGGGGGAGTGCCTGCCGGGTCACGGTGAGGACGGTGGCGGCCAGGACGGCGGCGACCACGGCGCGGCCCGAGCCGATGAACAGCGGCGACAGGCCGTCGAGTGCGATCCGGGTGAGCGGAAGCGTGAACGAGAAGGCGAGGACACCCAGGAAGCCCCAGCCGAGGCCGGCGGGTGTCGCCGATAGCACCTTGCGCTGCGGAACGATAGCGCTACTCTGTACTGACATGAATGACGATAGCACCTCGCGCATGGTGACGGGCATTCGCGCCTGGATCAGGGACGCGCCCGCCGGAGCCCGGCTGCCCTCGACCCGCCAGCTCGTTGCCGAGTACGCCGCCAGCCCGGTCACCGTCCAGAAGGCACTGCGCCGGCTGGGTGCCGAGGGGCTGCTCGAGACGCGTCCCGGCGTCGGCACGTTCGTCCGCACGGTGCGTCCGAGCCGGGGTCCGGACTTCGGCTGGCAGACCGCCGCCCTGCGTACGCCGCGGTCGGTGATCCCGCGTGTCGCGGGCCCGCTGCAGACCGCGCCGCCTGACGCGCAGGCGCTGCACGCGGGCTACCCCGGCCCGGACCTGCTCCCCGAACGCCTGGTCCGCTCGGCGCTCGTTCGTGCGTCCCGTGGTGCCGCCGCGACGTCCCGCCCCCCGGCCGCCGGACTCCAGGAGCTGCGCGCGTGGTTCGCCGCGGAGCTCGCGGATGCGACCCGGCAGGACCTCGCACCGGTGACGGCCAACGACGTGGTCATCGCGCCGGGCAGCCAGAGTGCGCTGTCCTCGATCTTCCGTTCCCTCGTCGCGCCGGGGCAGGCCCTGCTCATCGAGTCACCGACGTACTGGGGCGCCATCCAGGCGGCCCACCAGGCCGGGGTCGAACCGGTGCCGGTGCCCAGTGACGGCAGCGGTCCGGACCCCGACGAGCTGGACCGGACCTTCCGCGAGACCGGGGCGCGCGCCTTCTACGCGCAGCCCACCTATGCCAACCCGACCGGTGCGCAGTGGAGCGTCGGCCGGGCCGAGGAGATCCTCGAGGTCGTTCGCTCGCACGGGGCCTTCCTCGTCGACGACGACTGGGCCCACGACTTCGGCATCGACACCGACCCGCGGCCGGTCGCCGCGCTCGACGACGGCGGCCATGTCGTCTACATCCGGTCGCTGACCAAGAGCGTCTCGCCGACGATCCGGGTGGCAGCCGTCATCGCCCGGGGTCCCGCGCGGGACCGGATCCTCGCCGACCGTGCCGCGGAGTCGATGTACGTCAGCGGGCTGCTGCAGCAGGCTGCCCTCGAGATCGTCTCGGACCCGGGCTGGCGCACCCACCTGCGGCGCCTGCGCCAGCAGCTGCGCGACCGGCGCGACCTCCTGGTCGACAGCCTGCGCACCCACGCTCCGGACCTGCGCCTCGACCTGGTGCCGCCGGGCGGGCTGCACCTGTGGTGCCGGCTGCCCGACGGCACCGACGTCGACCGCCTGGTCCGCGACTGCGCCAACGAGGGGGTGTGGATCTCGTCGGGCGAGGAGTGGTTCCCGGCCGAGCCGTCCGGCCCGCACGTCCGGCTCACCTTCATCGGTCCGGACCCGGCGGGCTATCCGGACGCCGTCAGGACGATCGCGCGGATGCTCGCTGCGCAGGGGAGCGCGTCGGCCTAGCCGTGCCGGCCGTCGGGACGGCCGTGGGGTCGATCAGCGTTCAACACTGCGATCTTCTGCCAGATCTTGCGCTCCAGGGACACCGTGAGGGTCTCGATGGTGCTGACCGTGTCCAGCACGACCGGGTCGCGCGACTCCTCCGCGCACAGGGCCGCCGCCTTGCCGATCAGGCTGAGCAGCTCCGAGCAGTAGTCCAGGTAGTGCTCGAGCTGTTCGGGTGTCAGGTCCATCTCGACGCTGGCCTCGGTGCTGCGAAACGACGCCCGCAGTCGCTCGGGGTCCTTGGTCAGCTGGTGCATGTCGACGATGTGCGCGAGGGAACGGAGCCGGTGCAGCAGCTCGAGCAGGCTCTCGCGCTGGAGGCGTTCGGGCACGGAGTAGAGGAACCAGATCGCGAACGCCGCGAACACCATGTCGTTGACGGCGCTCTCGAGGACCGGGAGCCACTCGAGTCCGGAGTCGGGCGCGTCCATGGCTGCCGAGCGCACGGCCAGCACCATGACGGTGAGTGCGACGACGATGACGGCGAGGATCCCGAAGCGCGACAGTGGGCGGAGCCAGGACCGGCGGCCCCGCACGTTCCGGGTCGACGTACGGACGTCGGCGACGAGGGTGGCGAGCTCCCCGGCCAGTCCGTGCAGCCCGCGCCCGTGGAAGCGGGCATCGATGCGCTGCTCCAGGCGGCGCACGGTGTCCAGCACCGGTTCCGCCTGCACCTTCTCGTACGAGTAGCCCACGCGCCGCAGCCTAGAGGTGTCGCCTGTTCACCAACGCAGGATCGACAGTCCCGGGACCGACGCGAATGCCTTGTCGGTCGTGACCAGGGTGAGGTTCTCGGTCACGGCCTGAGCCGCCAGCAGGCGATCGAAGGGATCGCGGTGTTCCCAGTCGAGTGACCCCGCGAGCAGCGCGTGGTCCGTGGTGACGGGAAGGGGGAGTGCGGGTAGTGCCGCCAGCGCCTGCTTCCACTGGTCGCGCAGTGCGGCCGCATCGGGGAACTTTCCGAGCCGCACCTTCAACGCAACTTCAAAGGCGGACACGTCCGAGACGAGCCGTCGGGGCGCGTTGTTCAGTGCCTGGGCCACCGCCCGCGGCACCGAGGTGCCCCGGCGCACGGACCAGAAGAAGGCGTGGGTGTCGAGGAGCAGGGTCACAGACCCAGCTCCGCCAGTTCGTCGTCGTCGAGCGGGGCGAAGAACTCGTCCGGAATCGCTGGCAGGTCCAGGAAGCCGAGGGTGACCTCGGGCCGGGTGAAGGGCTCGAGGCGGGCAACAGGCCGCCCACTCCGGGCGATGATGATCTCCTCGCCCGCCTCGACGCGCGCGAGGAGCTTGGACAGGTTCGTCTTCGCTTCGTGGACGTTGATCGTGGCCATGGACTAAGGGTACCGGACTAAGTCCGGTGGCGAGGCGGCGAACATGGAGACGCCGGCGTCGCGCCTACGATGACGCCATGGGTCTCGCCGTGCTCGACTGTGCACATTTCACGGCGGGGGAGTGCCGTTCGTGCACCTGGCTCGGTCGTGGGTACGACGACCAGCTGGCCGCGAAGGACCACGCAGTCCGGACGCTGCTCGGTGCCTCGGCCGTCACCACCGGACTCGTCTGGGACCCGCCCGTGGCCAGCCGCCCGGACGGCTTCCGCAACAAGGCCAAGATGGTCGTCGCCGGCACCGCGGGGGCGCCGACGCTCGGCATCCTCGACCCGACCGGGACCGGGGTCGACCTGCGCGACTGCGCGCTGCACGCGCCCGGGATCGTCGCAGCACTGCCGCACCTCGCCGCGTTCGTGACGCGCGCCGGGCTGGAGCCCTACGACGTGTCCTCCGACCTGCCCGTCGCGCAGCGAGGAGAGCTCAAGCACCTGCTGGTGACCGAGTCGCCCGACGGCGACCTGATGGTCCGCTTCGTGGTGCGCTCCACCAGCACCGAGTCACGCATCCGCAAGCACCTTCCCTGGCTGCGGGAGCAGCTGCCACACCTGAGGGTGGCGACGCTCAACGTCCAGCCCGACCACCGCGCCGTCCTCGAGGGCGAGCGCGAGATCGTGCTGACCGACGCCGACACCCTGCCCATGCGCCTCAACGACGTGACGCTGCACCTGCGGCCGCGGAGCTTCTTCCAGACCAACACCGACGTCGCGTCGGCGCTCTACCGGCAGGCCCGGTCATGGGTGGCATCGCTCGCCCCGACGCGCGTCGTCGACCTGTACTGCGGTGTCGGCGGCTTCGCGCTGCATCTCGCGGCCGACGGGCGGGACGTCACCGGCATCGAGATCAGCGCGGACGCGATCGCCAGCGCCGAGCGCTCACGCGACGAAGCGGCACTGCCCGGCACCGTGCACTTCGAGGTGGGCGACGCCACGGCACCTGACCACGCCGCCCTGCTC
>NZ_JBMCZA010000099.1:5567-7293 GCF_048654705.1 Nocardioides sp. CPCC 206348 | reverse complement strand
CGGACCTGTCCCGCCGGCTCGAGGAGTCCGGCGCGCGTCACATCCTCTACTCGAGCTGCAACCCCGAGACGCTTGCGCGCGACCTGGCCGACCTGACGTCGTACCGGCTGGTGAAGGGGCGCCTGCTCGACATGTTCCCGCAGACGCCGCTGTCCGAGGTGCTGGTCCTGCTTCAGCGCAGCGAGTAGGTCGCCAGCGAGATGCCGACGTAGTGCGTCACGAACGCCGCGATGGTGAAGCCGTGGAAGACCTCGTGGAAGCCGAACACACGAGGTGACGGGTTCGGCCACTGGAAGCCGTAGACCAGGCCGCCCAGGGTGTAGAGCGCCCCGCCGGATGCGATGAGGACGAAGATCGCGATGCCGACGCCGAGCCCGAGGGCGGTCGCACCGTTGTAGAACGCGGGCAGGAAGAAGAGTGCGGCCCAGCCCATCGCGATGTAGATCGGTGCCGACATCCAGCGGGGCGCGGACGGCCACAGCACCTTGAACGCGATCCCGAGCACGGCGCTGGTCCACGCGGTGGTGAGCAGGATGACCTGGGCGGATCCGTCGAGAAGGATGAGCGCGAACGGCGTGTACGAGCCGGCGATGAAAAGGAAGATGTTCGAGTGGTCGATCCGGTTGAGGATCTTCCACACCTTCGGCGACCAGGTGCCGCGGTGGTAGAGCGACGAGATGCCGAACAGCAGCAGCGCGGAGGACACGAAGAAGACCGACCCGACGCGCGTCGATGCTGTCGGCGACAGGCAGATCAGGACGATGCCCGCCGCGAGGACCAGGGGAGTCGACGCGAGGTGGATCCAGCCGCGCAGCTTGGGCTTGACCTCTGCGAGGGTTTCGCTGATCTGCTCGCCGATGTCGTCCAGACGAGCACGGACCTTGCCGCCGGTGTGATCGGAGGCCTGGGTCATGTGTACGAGAGTACCCACGGATCACTACTGCAACGGCGGCCGGGCGAGCGTGATCTCACGCTCATCCGGCCGCCGCGGATCCTCCGATCGGAGGATGTCGTCAGTGCGTGTGTGGTGGTACGACGCCGCCTTCCGACGGCTGCACGATCACGAAGCCCTGGCCGCTGAACGCGACCTGGAAGGCCTCGCCCGAACCGCGGCCGATCAGGGCGCCGGCGGTGAAGGAGGACTTGATCGACGTCTGCAGGTGCACCGACCAGGCCACGAGGGCCTGGGCGTCGGCGAACGTCGGCGCCTCGGCAGCGTTCAGCACGACCGGCTGTCCATCGGTCGTGATGGCGACCCAGCCGGTGCCGCGCAGGGTGGTGTTGAACAGGCCGCCCGCGGCGATGCTGCCGCCCTTGACCCGCTCGACGTTCCAGTCGAGGGACGCGGAGAACGCCAGCACGTTCGAACCGTTGACGGACAGGCCGCTGTTGTTGAGGTGCAGGATGTGCACCTCGTGGCCGCCGTCGGCGAGGAAGACGTCGCCCTGGCCCTCGACGCGCATGAGGTTCAGGCCCTCACCGGTGAAGGCCTTCTTCAGGAACTTGGCGGCGCCGCCGCCCTGGTAGTTGAACGCGACATTGCCCTGGTAGGCGACCATCGCGCCCTGCTTGGCCATGAAGGGCTCGACCACCCGGACCCGCAGCATCTTCTTGTTCTGCAGGCTGGCGCCGATGGCGTCCTTCTCGCTGAACCGGCCGTCGATCAGGTCGCCGGTGATGCCGGCGAACGCGTCGCCGTACGGCTGGCCGCCGGGCTGCCCCTGGG
>NZ_JBMCZA010000099.1:4083-5516 GCF_048654705.1 Nocardioides sp. CPCC 206348 | reverse complement strand
GGGTCGGGCTGGGCGGCCATCTGCTGGGTCGCCATCGGCTGTTCGGCGACGGGCTCGGCGGCCACGGGCTCGGCGGCCACGGGCTCGGCGGACATCGCGCCGGCCGAGGCACTGGCCGACTCGCTCATCGCTTCCGACGAGGCGGAACCGCTGTCGGAGGAATCGCCCATGGCGGCTCCGGCGTCGGCGGGGGCGTTGACCGGTGAGGTCGACTGCACTCCCTGGTCGGACACGTGGTCAGTCCACTGGGAGCCATCCCAGTAGCGGAGCTCGTGGCGACCGGTGGGGTCCGGATGCCAGGCAGCTGCGGTCATCGTCGTCGTCCCTCTCTCGAAGTTTCCTGAGGTGCGGAGCCGAGTTGCTCCCACCCCGTCGTGCCCATCGTGTCAGCCGGTGGGTTGACCCGAAAGGCCCGGCCACGCGATCAGGTGGTCCCGGGACGGGGCCGGGGTGGCCTACGATCGGATGGTGGCGGATTGGAAGCGTGGTGTGCGCAGGGTGCTCTACCCCGCCTACGAGGCACGCATGCTTCGCCGGATGCCCGGCAACCTGCCCAAGCACATCGGCGTGATGCTCGACGGCAACCGTCGCTGGGCCAAGGCCGTGGGCCGCGACACCGCGCACGGCCACCGTGTCGGGGCCGCCAACATCGAGCCGCTGCTGACGTGGTGCGACGAGGTCGGTATCGAGGTGGTCACCCTCTGGCTGCTCTCCACCGACAACCTGAACCGTCCGGCGCGGGAGCTCGAACCGCTCCTGGAGATCATCTCCGACGCGGTCGACTCGCTCGCCGACCAGCGCCGCTGGCGCCTCCACCCGGTCGGCGCGCTCGACCTGCTCCCGGCGTCGACCGCGGAGCGGCTCAAGGCCGCTGCCGCCGCCACCGCCGACGTCGACGGCATGATCGTCAACGTCGCTGTCGCGTACGGCGGACGCCGCGAGATCGCCGACGCCGTCCGCTCCCTGCTGACCGAGCACGCCGCCAAGGGCACGCCGCTCGACGAGCTCGCGCAGATGATCGACATCGAGCACATCGAGGAACACCTCTACACCAAGGGCCAGCCGGACCCGGACCTCGTGATCCGCACGTCCGGTGAGCAGCGCCTCGGCGGCTTCCTGCTCTGGCAGAGCGCCAAGTCGGAGTTCTACTTCTGTGAGGCGTACTGGCCCGACTTCCGTCGCGTCGACTTCCTGCGCGCCATCCGGGCCTACGCGCTGCGTGACCGGCGCCACGGCACCTGAGGTCCCGGCTCGACCGGCCCGGTCCGGACGACCACGCGGTCGTTAGGCTCGCCCGCGTGAGCACCACGCCCCCTGCCCCACCGGAGAAGCCCGCCAAGGCACCGCAGCCGGTCACCCTGCTGACCGTCGAGGGCAAGGAACAGCTCAGTCCCGGCATGGTGCGGATCCGGTTCAGCGGCGACCTCGCCGGG
>NZ_JBMCZA010000099.1:3966-4073 GCF_048654705.1 Nocardioides sp. CPCC 206348 | reverse complement strand
AGAAGCCCGCCAAGGCACCGCAGCCGGTCACCCTGCTGTCCGTCGAGGGCAAGGAACAGCTCAGCCCCGGGATGGTCCGGATCCGGTTCAGCGGCGACCTCGCCGGC
>NZ_JBMCZA010000099.1:3164-3841 GCF_048654705.1 Nocardioides sp. CPCC 206348 | reverse complement strand
GGCGACACCATCAACGTCCGTGGGCCCAATGGCGCCTACAACCCCGACCCGACCGCGGACTGGCACCTGTTCGCCGGCGACGAGGCAGCGATCCCTGCGATCCGGCAGTCCCTCGCGGCGCTGCCGGCCGACGCCCAGGGGTACGTCGTGCTGCAGGTCGACGGGCCGTCGTACGAGCAGGAGGTGGCGACGCCCGCGGGCGTCGTACTGACCTGGCTGCACCGCACCGACCCGGGCCACTCCGGACTGGCCGACGCCGTCCGTGCCCTGCCGTGGCGCGAGGGCCGCGTGCACGCGTTCGTGCACGGCGAGGCGCAGGCGGTGATGCACGAGATCCGGCCGTACCTGCTCAAGGAACGTGCCGTGCCGCGTGCCGACGTCTCCATCTCCGGCTACTGGCGACAGGGCCGCACCGAAGAGGCCTTCCGGGAGTGGAAGGCCGAGCTCGCCCGCGCTGAGGAGAGTCAGGCATGACCCCCACCCGCTTGTTCCGCACCGTCGCGATCGCCGAGGCGATCACCTGGACCGGCCTGCTGTTCGGCATGTTCCTCAAGTACGGCCCTGCCGACAACGAGACCGGCGTCCGGATCTTCGGCATGGCCCACGGCGTCGTCTTCATTGCGTACGTCGTCGTGACGCTGGTCGTGTGGGTCGACCGACGCTGGTCGGCGGGACGT
>NZ_JBMCZA010000099.1:2148-3154 GCF_048654705.1 Nocardioides sp. CPCC 206348 | reverse complement strand
AACGAGACCGGCGTCCGGATCTTCGGCATGGCCCACGGGGTCGTGTTCATTGCGTACGGCGTCGTGACGCTGGTCGTGTGGGTCGACCGGCGCTGGTCGGCGGGACGGGGCCTGCTCGCCCTGGTCGCCGCCGTACCGCCGCTGGCGACGCTGCCGCTCGAGTGGTGGGCGATCCGCAAGGGCTGGCTCGGCGACGCCTGGCGGCTGCCGGCGGGTGCCGGGTCCTCGTTGCCCGACCGGGTCGTGGCCTGGGTGCTGCGCAACCCCCTGCGCGGTGCCGCGGTCGGCCTCGTCGCGGTTGCCGCACTGACCGGCGTCGCGCTGGTCGTGGGCCCGCCCGGCTCCTGACGGAACCACGCGCGGCGCGCTAGCGTCGTACGACCATGAGCCCGTTCAGCATTGCGCGACGTGACACCCTCCGCTTCGGCCTGCTCGGACTTGCTGCCCTCAGCGGCGCCACCGCGCTGACGGCCTGTGCCAGCGATGAGGAGCCCGGTCTGAAGCCGGGTGGCGCGGACGCCGACGGCATCCAGCTGGTCGCCTCCGACGTGAAGCGGGTGCCCGGGGACTTCACCGTCCTCGAGGACGTGGTGGTCGGACTCCAGGCCCTCGCCGGTGACCTGTACGGCGGCATCGCCGCCAAGCCGGGCAACCTGGTCTTCTCGCCGTACTCCGTCCTGGTCGCCCTCGGGATGACCCTGGTGGGTGCCGCCGGGAAGACCGCCGAGGAGATGCGCGACGTGCTCGGAGCCGGGGACCTCGGCGACCGCTGGCACAAGGGCGTGAACGCGTTGACGTCGTACGTCGACGGGCTGGCCGGCAAGCAGAAGCGGGTGGACGGCTCGGACGCCGAGCTGGCCCTCGCCACGGCCAACCAGTTGTTCGGGCAGAAGGACGTCGGCTGGGAGGCGGAGTTCCTCGACCTGATCGCCAAGGAGTACGGCGCCGGGCTGCGCGCGGTCGACTTCGAGACCGCGGCCGAGGAAGCCCGGACGCTGATCAACAG
>NZ_JBMCZA010000099.1:0-2138 GCF_048654705.1 Nocardioides sp. CPCC 206348 | reverse complement strand
GACCTGATCGCCAAGGAGTACGGCGCCGGGCTGCGCGCCGTCGACTTCGAGACCGCGGCCGAGGAGGCCCGGACCCTGATCAACAACTGGGTCGAGGACCAGACCCATGACCGCATCGTCGACCTGATCCCCGAAGGCGTGCTCGACAACCTGACCCGGCTCGTGCTGGTCAACGCGATCTACCTCAAGGCGCCCTGGGAGCAGCCGTTCGAGAAGGCCGCCACGGTCAAGGGGAAGTTCACGAAGGTCGACGGCTCCAGCGTCGACGTCGACATGATGAACAAGCCGGACCTGTCCGCTCCGTTGGTCAACGGTGACGGCTGGCGCGGCGTCGTCGTGCCGTACGCCGGCCGGAAGCTGGCGATGACCATCGTGCTGCCCGACAAGGGAAGGTTCGAGGCAGTGGAGGCGAGCATCGTGAAGGACGGCCTCGGCGCACTGACGCCGGAAGGATCGCTGGCCGCAGTGAATCTGACGCTGCCGAAGTGGACCTTCCGCACCGACGCTCCACTGGGCGACCTGCTCAAGGAGATCGGCATGCCGACCGCGTTCATCGACGGTCAGGCCGACTTCACCCCGATGACCGACGAGGACCTGCCGCTGCACATCGCGGCCGTCCTGCACCAAGGCTTCATCGCCGTCGACGAGGAGGGCACGGAGGCGGCCGCTGCGACGGCCGTCGTCATCCGCACCGAGTCGGCACTGGTCACCGAGGCGTTCACGGTCGACCGCCCGTTCCTCTTCGTCATCCACGACCTCGACCACCATGCGCCGTTGTTCGTGGGCCGGGTCGTCGATCCGTCGTAGGCCCGTTGGTCGACGAGGGGTCCCGAGACGGTTGGTGTGCAACCTCCTCGGCCTCCGGGCTGTCGGTGCGGGGCCGTAGGCTGGCGCCCATCACCCCCTGTCGATCCTGACCGGGGGCGCTTGTGTTGTCCTCCACGAAAGCGTGCCCCCATGCGTCTCGCCGGCCTCGCCGACGCCGTCCTTTCCGACCCGCCCCTCGCCTCGGCCCTCGCCGAGGCTGCCGGCGCGAGCTCACCCACCGGTGAGCTCACCGGTCCGGAGGCCCTGCGGCCGTTCCTGGCCGCGGGACTGGCGCGTGCCGGACGGCCACTCCTCGTGGTCACCGCCACCACCCGCGAGGCGGAGCAGCTCGTCGCCGAGCTGGGCGACCTGCTCGACCCGACCGGAGTCGCCTACTACCCGAGCTGGGAGACCCTCCCGCACGAGCGCCTGAGCCCGCGCAGCGACACCGTCGGTCGCCGGCTGGCGGTGCTGCGCCGGCTCTGTCACCCGGGCACGGATGCGGCGACCGGCCCGGTCAACGTGATCGTCGCGCCCGTGCGTTCGATGCTCCAGCCGCAGGTCAAGGGCCTCGGCGACCTGACGCCGGTGGAGCTCGCGGTGGGGGGCACCGCCGACCTCGACGAGGTCGTGGCCGGCCTGGTCGGCGCTGCGTACTCCCGGGTCGACCTGGTCGAGAAGCGCGGCGAATTCGCCGTGCGTGGCGGCATCGTCGACGTCTTCCCGCCCACCGAGGAGCACCCGCTGCGCGTGGAGTTCTGGGGCGAGGAGGTCGAGGAGATCCGTTCCTTCGCGGTCGCCGACCAGCGCACCATTGCCGCGGTCGAGCGGCTCTGGGCCCCGCCGTGTCGCGAGCTGCTGCTCACCGACGACGTCCGTGCCCGCGCCGTCGAGCTCGGCCGCAAGCACCCGCAGCTCCTCGAGATCACCGACAAGATCGCGCAGGGCATGGCGGTCGAGGGCATGGAGGCCCTGATCCCCGTGCTCGTCGACGAGCTCGAGCTGCTGGTCGACCTGCTGCCCGCCAACACCCAGGTCCTCGTGCTCGACCCCGAGCGTGCCCGCGCCCGGGCGCACGACCTCGTGGCCACCAGCGAGGAGTTCCTCGCGGCCTCGTGGGCGACTGCCGCCGTCGGCGGCCAGGCGCCGATCGACCTGCAGGCGGCGTCGTACCAGTCGCTGGGTGACGTGCGCAGTCACGCGCGGGGACTCGGCCAGAGCTGGTGGACGTTCAGCCCGTTCGGGCTCGACGGTGACGCTGACGCCGCTGCGCCCGACCAGGCGCTGGGCGCGCAGGCCGCGCCGTCGTACCGCGGCGACGTGGAGAAGGC
>NZ_JBMCZA010000098.1:0-653 GCF_048654705.1 Nocardioides sp. CPCC 206348 | reverse complement strand
CCCCTAGCGTCGACAGGGACCGAACAAGCCGTAGGAGGACCCGGATGTCGTGGATGGAAACCGTTGCCGAAGCGCAGCGTCGCGCGAAGAAGCGCTTGCCGAGCTCGGTCTACAGCGCCCTGCTGGCGGGCTCCGAGGTCGGGACCTCGTACGACGACAACACCCGTGCGTTCGCCGAGATCGGCCTCGCACCCCACGTCGCCGGGTTGTCGCAGCACCGTGACCTGAGCACCACGGTCATGGGCCAGCAGATCTCGATGCCGGTGCTCATCTCTCCGACCGGGGTCCAGGCGGTGCACCCCGACGGAGAGGTCGCGGTGGCCCGGGCGGCCGCGGCACGTGGCATTGCGATGGGCCTCAGCTCCTTTGCGAGCAAGCCGGTCGAGGAGGTGACGAAGGCGTCCTCGCAGGTCTTCTTCCAGTCCTACTGGCTGGGGGATCGTGCGGCCATCGCCCGCCGGATGGACCGGGCAAGGGCCGCAGGATGCGTCGGCATGATCGTCACCCTGGACTGGTCGTTCTCCTACGGGCGGGACTGGGGGAGTCCCTCCATCCCGGAGAAGCTGGACCTCAGGGCGATGGCCCGGTTCGCGCCGGAGGTGCTGCGCCGGCCACGGTGGCTCTACGACTTCGCGCGCTCCGGTGACCTGCCC
>NZ_JBMCZA010000097.1:0-672 GCF_048654705.1 Nocardioides sp. CPCC 206348 | reverse complement strand
GGATCCGCACTCTCAGCACCCTTCGGTGCTCCCCTGTCGTACCCACAAAAGGTAACCGATCGACTGGTCCCGATCCGCGCCGGTCCGCCTAGGGTGACGCGGTGACATCGGTGATCGCGCGCGACGGTGCCCCTGCGCTCCGCACCCATCCGATCGCCGTGCTGTACACCGTCACGGCGTTCGCCGGAGCTGCCCTGCTGTTCCTCGTCGAGCCAATGGCTGCCCGCATGCTGCTCCCGTCGTACGGCGGCGCAGCCAGCGTGTGGGCGACGTGCACCCTGTTCTTCCAGGTCGTGCTGCTGCTCGGCTATGTGTTCGTCCACCTGACGTCGCGGCTGGGCCCGCGCGGGCAGCCGCTCACGCTCGCACCGCTGCTGCTGCTTCCCCTGCTCGTCCTGCCGCTCGCGCTGCCGTCCGACGCGACCCCGGAGTCGTCGCCGGTCTTCTGGCTGCTCCGCACGTTGCTGGTGATGATCGGCCTGCCGTTCGCCGTGCTCACGACGACCGGTCCGGTCCTCCAGCGGTGGTACTCGTGGCTCGACGTGCCGCGTGCCCGGGACCCGTACTTCCTCTACGCCGCCAGCAACGTCGGCAGCTTCGTGGGCCTGCTGGCCTATCCGTTCGCGGTCGAGCCGCACCTCAGCCTCGGCGACCAGCGGACGTTGTGGTCGT
>NZ_JBMCZA010000096.1:0-2138 GCF_048654705.1 Nocardioides sp. CPCC 206348 | reverse complement strand
ATCGTGGCGACCGTGCGCCGCTCTCGCGCCGCCTGACCCCGGCGTCCTTCGGGCCCACCCGGACAGGCAGGGAGACCTGTCCTCACTTCCGACACTGGTGACGCCTCGTCGATGAGCACACGATGGTCGAAGGTCCGGCAGTCATAGGTCTCGTGGTGTAGCTGAGCGGGCACAGCCAACCTTCGACTCGTGGGGAGTCCCAGCACCATGTCCCAGCACCGCGCCCACCGACGCCTGCGTCGCGTCATCGCCCAGATCGGCTCCGGCTCGCTCCTCGTCGCCGGAGCGGCGGTCATCGCCACCACCACCACGGCTCCGCTGGCCCACTCGGCCGCCCAGTCCATCTCGACCACGACGAACATCACGGACGGCAGCGGGTTCTGCGTCAATCCGGACGGCACCGGGGAGACGGAGGACCCGACGAACTGCAACGCCTACGCCGTGAAGGCCGACGTGTGGCTGAGCAACCTCCCGCACACCCTGGGTGAGGGCGACTACTTCTTCGCCGTCAACGTCCCGGGCACCCAGTCCACGCCGAACGATGGTGCCCCGGGCCTCTTGTCGTCGGACTCCCGTGCGGACCGCACTTTCCACGTGGCGGCCGACGGCACGATCTCGACCGCTGGTCCCCACGCCATCTCGTTCGACGACTTCCGGATCCAGATGGCGCCGTTCGACGACACCACCAACGGGGGCGGGGTCTACAACGCCAGCGTGTGTGCGCTGCCGTCGCCCGACCCGGACGCGCCGGTCAGCGGCGATGACTGCACGCACGACTCGTTCAAGGTGGTCCAGGACGACCCGCCGCCGCCCGCCCTGCCGCTGAGTGTCGAGAAGAGCGCCACCGGCGCCTATACGACGACCTACGGGTGGGCGATCGACAAGACGGTCGCGGACGACACCCTGGAAGGCGTGTCCGGCACGGTGACCGCCAACTACACCGTCACCCTGACCCATGACGCGGGCACCGTCTCCGACACCGGGATCACGGGAACCGTCACGATCACCAACCCGAACCCCGACCCGGTGATCGCCGACATCACGGACACGTTCTCGGACGCGGGCGTCGTCTGCACCCTGGTGGGTGCTGGTGACGACGTCGAGGTCGCCCCGGGCGACACGCCGCTCGCCTTCTCCTGTGACCTTGCCGAAGGGGTCGTGCCCGGTGCGGATCTCTCCAACTCCGTCACGGTGGAGTGGGACGTCCAGACAGTCGGCCCGGCACTCCTCGAAGCCGGTTCGGACACCGCCTCGACTGGCCCGATCGGGTTCACGGAGACCGTGGTGGACGAGTGCGCCACGGTGGACGACTCGGTCGCCGGGCTGCTCGGGCAGGTCTGCGTCGGCGACGCCAACCCGGCCGTGGCCAACTACTCGCACGACTGGCCGCTGGACCAGCCCGGATGTGTCGACTACCCGAACACGGCCACCTTCGTCACCAACGACACGGGCACCACGGGCGACGACACCCAGATCGTCACTGTCTGCAAGACCCCGCTGAACACAGGCGCCCACACCATCGGGTTCTGGTCGAACAAGAACGGCCAGGGCGTCATCAAGGGCGGTACGAGCACGGGCACGACCTGCAACTCCGGTTCGTACCTGCGCACCTTCGCGCCGTTCCAGGACCTGTCTGCAACCGCCACGTGCACCCAGGTGGCGTCGTACGTCAGCTCGGTGATCAGCAAGGCCTCGGCCGCGGGCGCCTCGATGAACGCGATGCTCAAGGCACAGATGCTCGCCACCGCCCTCTCCGTGTACTTCACGGGTCCGGGCAGCACGCTGGCGACGCAGAAGTTCCTGCCGAACACGAACCTCGGTGGCATCACGATCGATCTGACCAACATCAAGGGCCGGGACGTGAGCGGTGCCTTCGGTCCGGACGGCGCTGACGGCAGTGCGACGGTGAGCCAGATGCTGGCCTACGCGGGCAGCCAGTCGAACGTCGGCGGCAGCATCTGGTACGGCCAGAACAAGGTCGTTCAGGCGGACGCCAAGGACGCGTTCGACGCCATCAACAACAACGCGGTGTTCGCGCCGTAGGACTTTCCACTGCAGCGACCGCCACCCCGGTCCGGTGTCTCCCTCGTACCCCGATCACGTGCTCACGCCGTGATGTCGAGATAGACAGGAACGGA
>NZ_JBMCZA010000095.1:283-502 GCF_048654705.1 Nocardioides sp. CPCC 206348 | reverse complement strand
GCCACCTCCTTCGCCAGCGAGCAGCGCTTGGCGCTGACGCCGTACGTCGCCTTGATCGGCTTCGCGACGCCCGGCACCTTGACGGTCGCCTTGAAGTGGCACAGGTAGAAGTTGAACCACGAGCCGTACGTCGCCGTACGACCGATCTTGGTGAGCTTGATGGGCAGCACCTGCAGCGAGCGGTCGATCTCCTGGCGACTGCGGTCGAGGTTGGTCGCC
>NZ_JBMCZA010000095.1:0-95 GCF_048654705.1 Nocardioides sp. CPCC 206348 | reverse complement strand
CGGTCGGCGAGCGTCTGGGTGATCGAGGCGGTGCTCCCGAGGAGGCCCTCGACCGTTCCGCCCTCGCCCTGGAAGACCTGGACGATCTCGAACGA
>NZ_JBMCZA010000094.1:0-1641 GCF_048654705.1 Nocardioides sp. CPCC 206348 | reverse complement strand
CCGAGAAGGTCGTGGACGTCGGCCCCAGTGTGCCCGATGGGTCAGTCCAGGCCGGCGACCCGGCGTGCGGTGGCACGGAAGTCGACGGCGACGTCGCTCCCGTCGAGATAGTTGCCGACCAGCATGGCGTCGCGCAGCAGGACCAGTGCGGCCGCGGTGCTCGCCGGATCGGCGAGGCCGGCTGCGGTGGTCAGCTCGGTCAGGGTCTGGCGGAACCAGTCGCGGTGGCGTCGTACGACCTGGCGGACCGGGCCGCCGGCATCGGGGAACTCCGCACTGGCGTTGATGAACGGGCAGCCGCGGGTGTGCAGGCGCGTGGCGTCGTCGGCGATGCCGTCGATCACCAGGGCGAGCAGTTCCTGCGGCGAGGCCTTGCTGGCGGCGGCCAGCTCGGCGGCGTTGGCGAACAGTTCCCGGATGACCTCGTCCTCGTGATCGAGGTAGGCGACGACCAGTGCCTGCTTCCCCGGGAAGTGGCGGTACATCGTGGCTCGCGTGACGCCGGCTTCGGCGACCACCCGGTCGACTCCGACGCCGTTGATGCCCTCTTCGTAGAACAGCCTGGTCGCCGTACGCAGCAGTCGCTCGCGGGGTTCGGAGGGGGGCACGGAACCGATCCTACGAATCTCGCCCTTGACGGAATGCATGGTGTGCCTCCATGGTTGTGCAGAAGAACGAACGTTCTCTCTACCAGACTAGCCCATCGATCGAGGAGAAGCCATGACCACCACCAGCACCGTCACCGTCCGCGAGGCCAACGAGGTCCGCGCTGCCAACGACTCCGGCCGCCAGCCGATCGTCTTCGTCCACGGCCTCTGGTTGCTCCACGACAGCTGGACCCCGTGGAAGGACTTCGTCGAGAGCCGGGGCTACGCAGCGATTGCTGTCGACTGGCCCGGTGACGAGGCGTCCTTCGACGCCGCACACGCCCATCCTGATTCGCTCGCCGGGACCTCCGTCGTCGACGTCGCCGACCACGTCGCCGAGGTCATCGGCGGCCTTGACCGCAAGCCGATCGTGATCGGCCACTCCTTCGGCGGGCTCCTGGTCCAGATCATTGCTGGTCGCGGCCTCGCTGCCGGGACCGTCTCCATCGACCCGGCGCCCAGCCAGGGGGTCCTGCCGTTGCCGTTCTCGGCCCTGAAGGCGGCCTTCCCGGTGCTCGGCAACCCGCTCAACTACGGGCGGACGGTCACCCTCACCTTCGATCAGTTCCGTTACGGCTTCGCCAACGCGGTCTCCGAGGAGGAGGCGCGCCAGCTGTACGCGACTGCCCACACGCCCGCCCCCGGACGACCGCTCTTCCAGGCGGCCACGGCGAACACGAATCCGTGGGCGAAGACCAAGGCCACCAAGAAGAACGCCGATCGCGGCCCGATGCTCGTCATCACCGGCGAGAAGGACAACATCGTCCCCTTCGCCCTGGCCAACGCCGGCTACAAGAAGCAGCGGAAGAACAAGCACCACGTCACCGAGATCGTCGAGATTCCCGGCGTCGGACACTCGCTGGTGATCGACAGCCACTGGCGTGAGGTGGCCGACGCGTCGCTCGAGTTCCTGGGCCGCAACGGGCTCGGTGCCTGAGTCTCCCTAGAATCGACCTCCGTGAAGACCCTCGTCATCGGTACCGGCGGCCGCGAG
>NZ_JBMCZA010000093.1:2006-2489 GCF_048654705.1 Nocardioides sp. CPCC 206348 | reverse complement strand
TGGGTGAGCCAGCGCTCCACCCCCTTCGCGGGCACGACCACGACCTCGCTCGCGAACGGATCCGCCAGCGGCGTCGCCAACAACGCGCCGAGCTCGTCGGCGAGCAGGTCGGTGCGCGCGGCGCGGTGCAGGTGGAGGGCCATCGTGGCCCGAGGTTAGTGCGCGGGTCCGACCTGTGGTGGCGGCACGTCGCCGAGCACCGCCGCCATCGTCGTACGCCCGACCTCGATGGCCGCCTCGATGGACGCCAGGTCGCTGCTCAGCCGGCCCACGTCGGGCGAGCCGAGCGGTGGGCGTACCTCGACCAGGGTCGCGACCGGGGCGGCCGTCGCCTCAGCCAGGTGCAGGTCGTCCGCGGCGTAGGTCTGGTGCCGGTCGACGTGCGCGCGGCCGGCCTTCCAGCCGTGCCGGAGGAAGTACGGCGCGAGCAGGGCTCGCTCGAACCGCGACGGCGGGACGGCGTTCTGGTCGGAGCGGCGGGTG
>NZ_JBMCZA010000093.1:0-1929 GCF_048654705.1 Nocardioides sp. CPCC 206348 | reverse complement strand
AACCGGGCGCCCGGCGAGCAGCGGCAGGCAGGACGTCGCCCGCAGGGCGGTCTGCAGGCTGCGCCGGTCGGTGACGTACGGCGCCAGGTCGGCCCCCTCGCCGGTACGCGCATCGGTCGCCATCGGATGGAAGCCGATCGGGTTGGCGAGGATCCCCTCGAAGTCCATCGGCGTGATCGCCTCGTAGACGTGGTGGACCAGGCGCCCGAGGTCGATGAGCGGCCCGCCCCGCAATACCCGGCGCGGGTCCGTGATGCCCGCGGCCGCGACCTCCGGCCACGCCCAGCTGCGCATCCAGCGCTGCGCCTCACCCGTCAACAACCACGCCCCGTTGAGCGCACCGCCCGACGTTCCGTAGACGTCGTCGAAGGAGTCCGTCAGTCCGGCCTCGTCGAGCGCGAGCGCCATGCCCGCGGAGTACGCCGCCCGGTTGCCGCCGCCCTCGATGGCCAGCGCCACGCGGTAGGAGTCCGTTCTCGCGCCCGGCCGGCTGGCCGTCGTACGACGGTCGCGGAGGACGTCGAGGACCGACGTGGGCGGTGCCTCGCTCGTCATGTCGATTCCTCCGGCCGGTGGGAACACGGATCTTCAGGTTAGCGACACGACGTCGCAACGAATTGGGGATGAGACACTCGCGCGATGTTCGGTCGACGCAAGCAGCGGTTCCAGGTCGAGGTCCAGGAAGGGCGCCTTTCCGAGTCCCCCACGAGGGACGCCCAAGGCGTGGATCGTCGAGCGTTCGGCGAGTTCGTCGGTCCGCGTGGCGAGCTGGCCTCCTACGCGTTCGGCTGGGTGTCCAATGCAGATCCCCGAGAAGCACGGCTCTCCGTTGGCATCGGTCATGGGAATCCGGGCGGTGGAACCTTTCATGCCTCGGTGTTCCTTCACGACGGCGAGCGCGCGTTCGCCCTCGTCGACCAGCCGTTCGAGACCGTGCCGCAGGGCGGGCCCCACCTGATCGCGTCCGAGGCTCGCGGACACGTGGACCTGCCGTTCGTCTGGGCCGTGGTGGACACGGTCATGGAGCGCGACCGTCGCGCCACCTGGATGGGCCACTGGCTGCGGGGAACCAGCGCAATCGTCACTGGTGAGGTTGCTGCCCGACGGGAGCCTGTCGTCCTGGTCGCGCACGACGACGACGGCATGTGGCAACTGATCGGCACGACGGACGCAGACCCAGCCACGGGGAAGGTGGAGCACCTGCATCACCACATCGACGGCGACCCCACGTTGCTCGATGCGATCGACCTGGTGCCGGAGGAGCGAGCCACTCGGAGTCACCTTGGCGCGCCATGGACGCGACACCGTCGAATCGCGGATCACTAGGCCCGTGGGTGCTCGTCGCTACCAGGGCACCAATCCGTCCCAGCCGTACGGCGCCTCTGACTCGTCGCCGGTGTCGTCGACGGTAGGCGCAGCGCGCGATCAGGCTGCGTAGTCGCCGGCCAGTTCCATGGCGAGAGCCTTGAGCGCATGGAACTCGCCTGCGGTGATCGTCGTGGTGCCGCCGGTGGTGACCAGGCGGTGCAGGCCGTGAGGGGTGCGCCAGATCCACCGGTCGGGTCCGAGCTGGTGCACGCGGTAACCGGCGTGGGTCTTGGCGCGGTGGTGATGTCGTCGTAGCGGGGTGTCGTTGTGGTCGCCGGTCTGGCCGGGTGGCCCGTGCTTGTCGTAAGCAACCGTGTGGTCGTGGTCCGGTGCCCGGCCCGTCCGGGTGAACGTGCCGGTGGCGTGGGGGAAGACGTCGCCGATGGTGCGGAGCTCGGTACGGGTCTTCACGTCGGTGGGGTGTTCGTAGCCGTTGACCGAACGCCCGGCGTGCAGGTCGATCACCGGGGTCACCGTCACCTTGGCGTAACGGCGCAGCAGGTCGCGGACCTGGGACAGCAGCATCGGACCCATGCCCTCGACCCGGGCGACCGGGTTGAG
>NZ_JBMCZA010000092.1:12906-21505 GCF_048654705.1 Nocardioides sp. CPCC 206348 | reverse complement strand
CAACGACGGCCGCCCAGGAGAGATCCTGGGCGGCCGTCGTCCTTCAATTCCGGTCTGTCCTCGCAACTGCCCCCTGCGCGAAATCGCCCCCTCAGCCGTCGTTGATCTCCGCGGCACACCGGTCATCGAAGGTCGACACGCCACCGGGGTCCGTGGTGCCCTGACCGATCAATCCGCCCGCTGTGCTGTCGTAGGCGGCGTATTCGCCCGTGGTCTCGTTGACGAGGCAGAAGAGGACGCCCGGCTGCGTCCTCAGCCGGAAGTAGATGTTGAGCCGGTTGCCGGGCTGGAACGGTGCCAGGTCGCCGTCCTTCATGAGGCTCTCCACAGCGAACATGTCGATCGGATAGTCCTCGCCTGCGGCGTGGAACCGCGCCAGATCCGCACCGAACGCAATGGCGGCATCGGCGGTGGTGCCCGGAACCGAAGCCGACTCCGAGCCCTCCACCGGCTTGCCGGGACCACCCTCCGGCGGTAGCAGGCCGACGTTGAAGTCCTCCTCGACACACCCGCCACCGACCGCGTCAGGAGCCTCGTTGAGTGATGCCCACACGATCTCGGCCACAGCCTGAGTCGGCGCAGTGACCGTGACCTGCAGGTTCCCGAAGGGCCTGTTGAAGCCGTAGTGCCGGTCATCGAGTTGCTCACCTGACCCCTCACCCGCCGCGCCCGGCACCGCGCAGACGGCATAGCCACTGCGATCCCCCTTCTCGCCGACACCCCAGAAAGCAGGGATGTCGTAGCCAATGCCGTTGCGCTCGAACGACACCCACTGCGAGCCGTCGATCACCGGCTGCCCGTCGAGCCGAGCCGTCGCGAGGATCTGGCGCGTGAGGTCGCGGTCGGCGGAGGTCACGTTGAAGATCCACTCATCGACATGGACGTAGGCGGTCCAGTACGCACGGCCGTCGCCCGGCCGCCGAACCACCACCCCCGCAGCATCCAGGGGCTCGTAGGTCTCAAACTCCTCGAAGGAGGTCCCCCTCCCGTCGGCGCACGGATCCTCACCGGGTGCCGCATAGACGCTGCGATTCGACGCGGCGTTGTCGCCCGCGCAGTCGTAGGCCTTCCAGTCGGGCGGCAACGATGCGCGGAGATCGCCTTCCGAGATCGTCTGCCAGGCGGCAGACGGCGTCTCCGTCGGGTCCTCCGCGATGTCAGGCGACCCGCCGTCGCGAGCACCGAAGGCCACAGCCGACACCGCCACGACGAGCGCGGCCGCGACTCCCCCCACGGCGATCCGCCGCTGGCGTCGTACGCGATGACGACGGCGGGCGCCGGCGGCCAGGCCGGACGCGTCCGGCGCCTCCTCGGCGACGGCGGCGAGCGTTGCGCCCACCTGCTCCTCGAAGTCAGTCATCTCGCTCACCCCTGTCCTGCTCGTTCAGGTTGCCCAGCTCGGTCCTGAGTACGGCGATCCCGCGGGACACCCGCGAGCGGACGGAGCCCTCGCGGACCCCCGTCAACGCCGCGATCTCGTCGTACTCGAGCTGTTCGTAGAAACGCAGGACCACGGCGGTCCGCTGCGCCTCGGGAAGCGCCTGGCAGGCCGCCCAGATCCGCGCCCGTTCGTCGTGCCCGGGACCCTCGCCCGGACCGGCGACGACCTCGCCGCCACCGACGAACTCCGATGGCGACTCGCGACGCCGGAACTTCCGCCACCACGAGGTGTGCGCGTTGACCACCATCCGGCGGACGTACGCGTCGGGGTTCTCGACGCGGGCGATCCGGTCCCAACGCGGCAACGCACGCGACAGGGCGTCCTGGACGACATCCTCCGCATCGGCCGCGTTGCCGGTCAGCACGTAGGCGAGACGCAGCAATGCCGGGCCACGCGCCGCGACCCAGTCATCGAACGCCGGGGCGTCGGTGAACGCGGCCGGGTCCGCCCCGCTCGACTCCATCACTGCTTCCACACCCCTCCAACGCTGCAACCCGCAATCCTGTTGCGAGTCTGCTGCAAGGATTCGGCCATGGAGTGGATCGACCTGCTGCAGACGACGACCGACCGGTTCGCCGAGGTGCTGGAAGGCGGCGACCTGACAGCACCGGTCCCTGCCTGCCCCGGCTGGACGCTGGCCGATCTCGGAGAGCACACCCGCTGGGTGCACGCATGGGCGGCGCACGCGATCACGGCCGGCACCCCGGACGGCGACACCGTGGCCGTCGGTACCGATCGCGCGGCACTCGTAGCGGGCTACCGTGCCGCCGCCAGCACCCTGCTGGACGCGCTGCGGACCACCGCGCCCGACGACACCGTCTGGACCTTCGGACCCGAGCCGAGGAGCATCTTCTGGCGCCGCCGCCAGACCCAGGAAGTCACCATCCACCTGTACGACGCCCTCGCCTCCCAGGGACGCGAAGCGGAGTGGTCGATCTCCCCCGAGCTCGCGTGGGACGGCGTCGACGAGGTCGCGACGCTGTTCTACCCGCGCCAGATCAAGCTCGGCCGGACCGCACCCCTGCAGGGGACGGTGCGGTTCGTGGCGACTGACCTCGACCGCTCGCTCGACCTCGGTGAGGGCGAGCCGGTGGCTGAGCTGTCCGCGCCTGCTGCGGACCTGCTGCTGATGCTGTGGAAGCGCAAGCACGTCGAGGGCGATGCCGCCGCCGTGCTGGCCACAGCGGCTGTCACTCCTTGACGCGCGCCCACTCGGCCGGGCAGTGCTCGTGCTCGCGACAGCAGGCGTGCGGCGTCATCTCCTCGTCGGGCCACGGGTGCGACCACCCGTGCCCGCCGAGCTCGGGGTGCACGCACTTGTAGCTTCCGGCCCGGTCGGGTGCCGCCGCCTGCTGGAGCACGGCGGCGCGCTCGTGGGTCAGCCCGCCCTGCCGGTCGAGCAGCCGCGCCACCTCGGAGAGATTCACTCTGCGACGAACCGCGCGTCCACCTGCGCGGAGACCTCGATGTCCTCGGGCGAGAGCTCGAGCTCGCTGGCTCCCGAGGAGTCCTTGGCCATGCCGGCCATGCGCATGTACGGCGCCGCACCGCCGCCGTCCATGGGCGAGATGCCCATGGTGAGCATGCCGGCATCGGCCACCGCGACGGGCCGGACCTGTCCGAGGCCGAGCGCGTCGGCGTACTCCTGGGCTCGGCGCGCGGCGTCCTGGACGGCGCGGGTGCGGACCGCCTTCTCGAGGTCCTGCCGGTTGTTCTCGGTCAGTGCCCACACGACACCGTCGAGGCTGAACCCGGCCGTCCCGGTCACGTTGCGGCCGACCCAGTCGGTGAGCTTCGTGAAGTCCTGGAACTTCACCTCGAGGCTGATGCTCGCGTGGTGCACCAGCGGCAGCTGCTTGCCGTCCTGGTTCCACGGGCGTTCGGCCCAGGTGCGGATGTGCTTGGTCGCCCACCACGTGACCGGACCGTGCTCGGGGTTGTGCAGCACCTGGATCGACTTCTTCACGGCGTCGAGGTCGGACACGACCCGGTTGTAGACGGGCTTGAGGGCCGGACCCTCGAAGCCGAGCGTGGCCCGGACGGTGCCCCGCTCGGGGCTCTGGAAGGCGACGTGCGAACCGCGGACGGTGAACTCGGTGGGCATGCGCCCACCCTAGACAGCGGCCGGTCAGCCGCGGCGCGTCTCGAGGACCCGGAAGCCCTTGGCGCTGGCCAGCCGGGTGGTCGGGAATCCCTGCTCGCCGAGCCAGCGCTGCAACGAGTCGGCGCCGAGGTTCTTGCCCACGACCATCACGGCGCGGCCGTCGGGTGCCAGCCGCGGCAGCCAGGTCAGCAGCAGTTCGTGAAGGGCTTCCTTGCCGATCCGGATGGGCGGGTTGGACCAGATCTCATCGAACTCCGCGTCCGCCGGGACGTCCTCGGGCACCGACGCCGTGAAGCGGTCGGTGACCCCGAGCGACTCCGCGTTCTCGTTGGCCAGCAGGACGGCGCGCTGGTTGACGTCGACGGCCGTGACCACCGCGTCCGGCACCGCCGCCGCGACGGCGAGCCCGATCACGCCGTACCCGCAACCGAGGTCGAGGATCCGGCCTCCCGCGGGCGGTTCGGTCTCCCGGACGAGGATCGACGTGCCGCTGTCCAGGCGGCCCCTGGCGAACACGCCCGACCCGCTCTGGAGCTGGAGCTCGAGGCCCCAGACGGCGGCGTACGCCGTCTCCCGCTGGAACGGCACCGAGGGATCGGCGGTGAAGTAGTGCTCGTCGCTCATGAGGGCGCCTCGGTGGAAGTACGGCGGGCGGCGGTCTGCTGCGCCCTGTTGGCCAGTTCGGAGTCCTCGGGATACCGGACCTCTTCGAGCACCAGCCCGTGCGCGGGTACGACGGTCACGCCCTGGTCGCGTCGACGACCGGTCAGCACCTCGGCCGCCCACTCGACGGGCCGCCGTCCCTCGCCGACGGCCACGACGCACCCGACGAGTGCGCGCACCATCGAGTGGCAGAACGCGTCGGCGCGGACGTGGCCGACCAGGATCCCGCTGTCGTCCCGGCGCCAGTCGAAGTCGAGCAACGTGCGGATCGTCGTCGCGCCCTCGCGCTTCTTGCAGAACGCCGCGAAGTCGTGGAGTCCGACGAGGGAGGCCGAGGCCTCGTTCATCGCGTCACCGTCGAGGTGCCGTCCCCAGCGCAGCACCTCGCGACGGCGCAGCGGGTCGATCAGGGCCGGCGCGTCGGCGATCCGGTAGGAATAGCGCCGCCACAGCGCGGAGTAGCGCGCGTCGAAGCCCTCCGCCGCGGGCCCGATCCGGTGCACCCGGACGTCGCGGTCCAGCACTCCGTTGACGCGGCGCGCGAGCCGGTACATCTGGTCGGGCGCGACGGCGAGCGCGTCGTCGGGGACGTCGACGTGGGCGACCTGCGCCCGGGCGTGCACACCCGCATCGGTCCGCCCCGCGACGGTGACCATGAGCGAACCGTCGGGGATGCGCAGCACCGTCGTCAGCGCGGACGTCAGTTCTTCCTGCACCGTCCGCAGTCCCGGCTGGGTGGCCCAGCCCCGGAATTCGGTGCCGTCATAGGCAAGATCGATCCGCAACCGCACGCGTGAATCGTAGGGCCCTAGCCCAGTTCGGCGCGGGTCGGCGGGTCCGCACCGACCCGACCGACGGTGATCGCGGCTGCCTTGGCGGCATACTCCAGCGCAGCGATCCACTCCTCCGCCTCGAGCGCTGCGATCCGGTCGGCACCGCCGGCACCGAGCAGTGGCCAGAGGTGGTCGATCAGTGCGGCACCGAACGTGTCGCCCGCGCCGATGGTGTCGACGACCTCGACCGTCTGGGCGTGGATGCCACCGGTGCACCAGTCGCAGCCGCACCGCGAGTGCCATGACGCGCCGCCGTCACCGTGCGTCACGACCACCGCCGACGGACCGAGCTCGAGGAGCCGGGACGCCGACTCCCCCGGGTCCTGGTCGGGCCAGAGCGCCAGCAGGTCCTCGTCGGAGGCCTTCACCAGATGGGCGAGTGCCGCCATCCGGTTCACGCCGGCGAGCACCTCGGGGCCGGTGCCCGTGATCGCGGGGCGGAGGTTGACGTCGTACGACACCGTGGTGGTGGCCCTCAGCTGCTCCACCAGCGCGAGGACGTCCCCTGCGCCGGGCGCCATCAGCGGCGCCAGCGACGTCACGTGCACCACGTGCGGCGCATCGGTCGGTACGTCGGCGGGCAGCTGCCACCCCACCTCGAACGTGTACGACGCCGCGCCGGTCGCGCCGATGACGGCGTCCGCGCGCGGGCTGGCTGCCAGCACGTGCGGATCGGCGGCGAGGTCGACCCCGGCGGTCCGCAGGTGTCCTTCGAGGAGTTCGCCTGCCGCGTCGGGCCCGTAGGCGGTCGCGATCCGGACCGGGCGACCCAGCCGGGCCAGGGCGACGGCGACGTTGACGGCCGAGCCGCCGGGCCGTTCGACGGGCGCCGCTCCGGGAGCCTGGACCACGTCGAGAACCGCTTCACCGATCACCAGGGCTGTCGTCACGCCCCCACTGTGCCGTCGATGTCGGCCCGATGAAAGAGGACTCGCCTCAGTCATTCGGTGCGGTGCACTGACCGGCCCGGGTCGTCGTGTACGCCGGCTGGACACCAGGCGAGGTCGCCGACAGGAACTCCACCACCTTGACGCACATCGCCGGTTCGTCGTCGTCCCCGACCGTGACGGTGAAGCCGTAGGAGTCCTCCGCGGGATCGTCATCCGCGAACTCCTGGCGGGTGATCACCGCCGGCCGGCCGAGCCGGTCCTCGATCTCGACACGAAGCCGGTCCTGACTCACCCCGCCGAGCGAACGGTCCACCGCGGCGGCCGCGTCGACGGTCGCCTTGGACAACTCGCCCTCCGAGACCGAGAAGTGATCGAAGGTGAGCCAGACAGCGATGATCAGGACGATCCAGATCGGTCCCGAGGTGCGCAGCGACGACTCGGGCTTCAACACGAGGGCTCCGAGGAGGACGAGCAGGATCACCCAAGGCAGCCACAGCGGAACCATCACGGCCCCAGCCTCTCCCGACACACCGGACGCCAAACAGTGCGCGGTGCGGGCCGTCGATGTCGGCCCGATCAAATAGGCTCGCGGGCGTGACCCTGGAGACCTCGCTCGAGAAGCCGGCTCCGGTCCGTGCGATCGCGAACGCGATCTCGGGCTGGATCGACCGGCTGGGTGCGGTGTGGGTCGAGGGCCAGGTCACCCAGATCAGTCGCCGTCCGGGGCTGGCCACGGTCTTCCTCACGCTGCGCGACTCGGTCGCCGACATCTCGGTGCCGGTCACCTGCTCGCGGGTCCTTTTCGACGGGCTCGCCACGCCCGTGACCGAGGGCGCCTCGGTGGTCATCCACGCGAAGCCGACGTACTACGCCAACCGCGGCAGCATGTCCCTGCAGGCGCGCGACATCCGGATGGTCGGACTGGGCGAGCTGCTCGCCCGCCTGGAGCAACGCCGGCAGCTCCTGGCCGCGGAGGGCCTGTTCTCGTCCGAGCGCAAGCGCCGCCTGCCCACGCTCCCCGGCCGGGTCGGGCTGGTCACCGCGCCCAAGTCGGCCGCCGAGCGGGACGTGGTCGAGAACGCCACCCGCCGGTGGCCGGCCGTGTCCTTCGAGATCGCCTACGCCTCGATGCAGGGCCACAAGTCCGCGGCCGAGGTGATCGAGGCGGTCCGTCGCCTCGACGCGCACCCCGAGGTCGACGTCATCGTGATCGCCCGCGGTGGCGGTTCGGTCGAGGACCTCCTGCCGTTCTCCGACGAAGGACTGATCCGGGTGGTCGCCGCCGCACGCACGCCCGTCGTCTCCGCCATCGGCCACGAACCCGACTCGCCGCTGCTGGACCTGGTCGCCGACCTCCGCGCATCCACCCCGACCGATGCGGCCAAGCTGATCGTTCCGGACATGCTCCAGGAACGCAGCCGGGTGATCGAGGCCCGCGCGCGCATCCGCCAGGCCGTGACCATGCGGCTGGACCGGGAGCAGGGCCAGCTCGACGCGATCCGGTCCCGCCCGGTGCTGGCCGACCCCCGCACCCTGCTCAACGCCCGGGCCGAAGAGCTCGATGACTGGCGGATCCGGATCCGCCGCCAGCTCGAGACCCGACTCGACCGGGCGGCCGACGACATCGACCACCGGCGGGCGCGGGTCAAGGCGCTCTCCCCGCTGGCCACCCTGCAGCGCGGATATGCCGTGCTCCAGGACGCCGACGGCCACGTCGTGACCTCGGCCATCGACATCGCCCCCGGCGCCTCCCTCACGGTCCGCGTCGCCGACGGCCGGATCAACGCCACCGCCACCACGACCGAACTGATCGAGGAGAACCCGTGAGTGCATCGCCTGACGAGACCCCGTCCTACGAGGACGCCCGGGCCGAACTGGTCGAGGTGGTTCGGCAGCTCGAGGCCGGCGGCACCACGCTGGAGGAGTCACTCACGCTCTGGGAGCACGGCGAGAAGCTGGCCACGATCTGCCAGGACTGGATCGACGGCGCACGGGCCCGGCTCGACGCCGTGCTCGAGGCTGCCGACGAGGACTGACCCCGCGGGTCAGTTCTTGATCGGCTCGGTGGTCAGGCTGTCGACGACGACCTGGAGGTCCCCGGCCGAGGCCGACCCGAACACCAGCAGCGAGTCGTCGCCGAGCTCGGCGGCGAACGCGGTGTCACCACCGTCGTCGGTGTAGCCCTTCCAATCACGCACGACCGGCGCGGTCACGCTGGCAGGAACGGTGTAGGCGTCGGCGACCTGCGTCTCCTCGTCCACCCACTTCGCCAGCAGCGCCGGGATCGTCGAGTCCTCCTGACGGACGCCGACGAAGTCGCCGTCGTCGGTCAGCAGGCGGACCATGAAGACCGGGTCGTCGCCGGGAACGATGTCGACACCCGTCGCGATCCAGCCGTCGGGAAGGGTCGCGGGATAGACCGGCGTGAGCCCGGCCTGCTGCGCCGATGCGATGGTCCCGGCGTAGTCGATCGCCTCGGGCTTGATCACCAGGTCGTGCCGGAAGGCGCCGGTGAAGTAGAGCAGCGCGCCGAGGCCGATCACGGTCACGACCAGCGAGGTCACCAGGCCGGCAGCGGATCGCTGGTAGCGGCCGGCCTTTCCGGTGGGCTCTGTCTTCGGGGTGCTCATGACGGGTCAAGTATCCCGGCGGCCCCTCGACCGACGGC
>NZ_JBMCZA010000092.1:11834-12848 GCF_048654705.1 Nocardioides sp. CPCC 206348 | reverse complement strand
CGACTATCGCGTGGCCGAGGCAGCCGAGCTCCTCGGCGTCAGCACCGACACCGTGCGGCGCTGGATCGACGCCGGCCGGGTGCCGAGCAGCACCGCCGACGGCCGCACCGCCATCGCGGGAACCGACCTCGCGGCACTTGCCACCTCCCTGCTCGACGACGCCGAGCACGACCGCACCCGCGCCGGAGAGGTCAGCGCCCGCAACCGGATGACCGGCATCGTCACCCGGGTCGTCACCGACACCGTGATGGCCCAGGTGGAGATGGTGTGCGGCCCGTACCGCGTCGTGTCCCTCATGAGCACCGAGGCCGCCCTCGAGCTCGGCCTCGAGCCGGGCGTCCGCGCGATCGCCTCGGTGAAGTCCACCAATGTCGTCGTCGAGAGGCCGGTCCGATGACGCGGGTCCTGGCGTTGCTGCTCCTTCTCCTGGCCCTGCCCCTGGCGGCCTGCGGGAACGACGACGGCGAGAAGGAGACGCTCACCGTCTTCGCTGCGGCGTCGCTGACCACGACCTTCGAACAGCTCGAGAAGCAGTACGAGGACGACCACCCGGACGTCGACGTCAGGCTCTCCTTCGCCGGTTCGTCCGACCTGGTCGCCCAGATCACCGAGGGCGCCGAGGCCGATGTCTTCGCGTCGGCCGACGACAAGAACATGGCCAAGCTGGTCGAGGCCGACCTCGCCGCGGGCGACCCGGCCGAGTTCGCGACGAACACCCTGGTCATCGCCGTGCCGCCGGGCAACCCGGCCGGGGTGAAGACACTCGCGGACCTGGCCAGGGACGACCTCCAGCTCGTCCTCTGCGCACCCGAGGTGCCCTGTGGCAACGCCGCCAGGACGGTCGCCGACGGTGCCGGGGTGACGCTCGAGCCGGTCAGCGAGGAGCAGTCCGTGACCGACGTCCTCGCCAAGGTCGAGAGCGGCGAGGCCGACGCCGGACTGGTCTACGTCACCGACGTGAAGGGCGCCGGCGACAAGGTCGAGGGCATCGAGCTCCCCGAGGCCGCCTCGGCC
>NZ_JBMCZA010000092.1:8170-11824 GCF_048654705.1 Nocardioides sp. CPCC 206348 | reverse complement strand
GCCGAGGGCCAGCAGGTGTTCGCCGACGCCGGGTTCGGACCGCCGGCGTCATGACTCGTACTCGCCACGTCGGCCTGCCGCGCTGGGTGTTCATCCCGGCGCTGTTGGCCGTCGTGTTCGTGGTGCTCCCGGTGGCCTCGCTGGCCACCCGCATCAACTGGGCGGACTTCGGTTCGCTGATCACCTCCGACGCGGCGATGTCCGCGCTCGGCCTGAGCATCCGCACGTCCGCCGCCAGCACCCTGCTGTGCCTGCTGTTCGGCGTCCCCCTCGCTGTGGTGCTCGCGCGCAGCGAGTTCCGGGGGCTGGGGCTGCTCCGCTCGGTCGTCCTGCTGCCCCTTGTCCTGCCCCCGGTGGTCGGGGGCATCGCCCTGCTCGCGACCTTCGGCCGCCAGGGCCTGCTCGGCGAGCACCTCGAGGCCTTCGGGGTGCGCATCGCGTTCACCTCCATCGCGGTCGTCCTCGCCCAGACCTTCGTCTCCCTGCCCTTCCTGGTGGTCAGCCTCGAAGGGGCGCTGCGCACCGCTGGAGAGAAGTACGACGTCGTGGCCGCCTCGCTCGGCGCAGCACCCACCACCGTGCTGCGCCGCGTCACGCTGCCCCTGGTCCTCCCCGGCCTCGCCTCGGGCGCGGTGCTGGCCTTCGCCCGCTCCCTCGGCGAGTTCGGCGCGACGATCACCTTTGCCGGCAGCCTCGAGGGCACCACCCGGACCCTGCCGCTGCTGATCTACAACCTCCGCGCGACCGACGCCGACGCTGCCGTGGCGATGTCCCTGCTGCTCGTCGTGGTTGCCGTCCTGGTCATCGGCCTGGTCCGTCCTCGGGCGGCATCATGAGTGCCCTCATCGAGGCCACCGTCGCCGACCGCGGCGTCGACATCGCCTTCGAGGTCGCCGAGGGCGAGACCGTCGCGCTGCTCGGCGCCAACGGCGCCGGGAAGTCCACCGCACTGGCCGTGCTCGCCGGCCTGCTCCGGCCCGACACCGGCCGTGTCGTGATCGGCGGCGAGGAGGTCACCGGACCGGACCGCTGGGTCCGGCCCCACGCCCGCCGCACCGCCCTGCTGGCCCAGGAGGCGCTACTCTTCCCCCACCTGAGCATCCTCGACAACGTCGCGTTCGGTCCCCGCAGCACCGGCGCCAGCCGACGGGAGGCACGCACCACGGCCGAACGCTGGCTCGCCGAGGTCGACGCCGGCGACCTGGCCGGCCGGCGACCCGCGCAGCTCTCCGGTGGCCAGGCCCAGCGCGTCGCCGTCGCCCGCGCCCTCGCGGCCGAGCCCCGGCTGCTGCTGCTCGACGAACCGATGGCCGCGCTCGACATCTCCGTCGCGCCCGCGCTGCGCCAGCTGCTCCGCAGGGTCCTCGCCGACCGCACCACCGTGATCGTCACCCACCACGTCCTCGACGCCCTGCTCCTGGCCGACCGGGTCGTGGTGATGGAGGGCGGTCGGATCGCGGAACAGGGCCCGGCGGACGTCGTACTCTCCCGGCCGCGGAGCGCGTTCGCCGCCCGCTTCGCCGGCCTGAACCTGGTGTCCGGCCTCGCCACCCCCGAAGGCGTACGACGACCCGACGGCACCGTGCTGCACGGCACCGCCGCCGACCCCGCACCATTCGACGGCTCCGCCGCCGTGGCCGTCTTCCGGCCCTCCGCCGTCGCCGTGCACCGCGACGCACCAGGGGGCAGTCCGCGCAACGCGATCCCGGTGCAGATCACCGAGCTCGAACCCGTCGGCGACGTGGTGCGGGTCCGCGCCGGAGACCTCGCCGCCGACGTGACGCTCGCGTCGGTGGCGGAGCTCGGGCTGGCCCCCGGGATGATCGCGACGTTCGTGGTCAAGGCGACCGAGGTCGACGTCTACGCGCACTAGCACCGAGACGTTGTCCGGCACGCCCTCCAAAGTCACGACTGGACGCTTCGTCCAGATAGGGTTCGCCCCATGAACGACGCCCTCACCGTGGAGCCGCCCGCACCCGACCGCAACCTCGCCCTCGAGCTGGTGCGCGTCACGGAGGCCGCCGCGATGGCAGCGGGCCGCTGGGTCGGCCGGGGCGACAAGAACGGCGCCGACGGCGTGGCCGTGCAGGCCATGCGCGTGATGATCTCGACCATCGGCATGAACGGCACCGTCGTCATCGGCGAGGGCGAGAAGGACAACGCCCCGATGCTCTACAACGGCGAGCAGGTCGGCGACGGCACCGGACCCGAGTGCGACGTCGCGGTCGACCCGATCGACGGCACCACCCTGACCGCGAAGGGCATGGCCAACTCCATCGCCGTCCTCGCCGTCTCGCCGCGCGGCACCATGTACGACCCGTCCGCGGTGTTCTACATGGAGAAGCTGGTCACCGGACCGGAGGCAGCCGACGTCGTCGACATCCGCTACCCCGTCGCCGAGAACATCCACCAGGTTGCCAAGGCCAAGGGTTCCAACCCGTCCGACGTCACGGTCGTGCTGCTCGACCGCCCGCGCCACGACCAGCTGGTCGAGGACATCCGGGCCACCGGTGCGCGGATCAAGTTCATCTCCGACGGCGACGTCGCCGGCGCCATCATGGCCGCCCGCGCGGACACCGGCATCGACCTGATGCTCGGCATCGGCGGAACTCCCGAAGGCATCATCGCGGCCTGTGCGATGAAGGCCCTCGGCGGCACCATCCAGGGCCGGCTCTGGCCGACCGACGACGAGGAGCGCCAGCGCGCCATCGACGCCGGCCACAACCTCGACCCCGACTTCATCCTCACCACCGACACCCTGGTCACCGGCGACGACTGCTTCTTCGTCGCGACCGGCATCACCGATGGCGAGCTGGTCCGCGGCGTGCGTTACCGCGCCGGCGGCGCCACCACCCAGTCCCTGGTGATGCGCTCGCGCAGCGGCACGATCCGCACCATCACCTCGGAGCACCAGCTCTCGAAGCTGCGCGGCTACTCCAGCATCGCGTTCGACTGACGCCTGCTCGTAGTCCGATCCACCCAACGGCGAGCGACGGGGCGCGATCAGGCAGCGTCGCACCGCCGGCACGGCAGTTCGGTGGATCGCTGTGCGAGGAGCACGGTCTGCGTGAGGACCAGGCGGACGTAGTCGGGGTCGAACATGACGTCCTCCCACGCAAACCGCAGCACCCACCAACCGTCGATCACGAGCAGGTTGTAGCGCCGAGCGTCACGACGCAGGGCCGCCCTCCCGCCATGCCACTCGAACGAGTCCGCTTCGGCGATGATCCTGTTGTCGCGATCGACCAGGTCGGGGCGCACCGGTCCCTCGTGGCTCTCGATCCACACCTGAGGCACCATGCCCAGACCGGGCACGGTCGAACAGATGTGGCGAAGCACCGACTCGAACGGGTTGGCGGCCTGGTCGCTGGCGGCGCTCACCACTTCCCGGAGCTGTCGGCTGCCCGGGCCACGAGCCGACGCCGCCACGCGCCGCAGCAGGGACCACTCCCCGGCGCGGGCAGCGGAGTCCGCGATGGCCAGCGCCTCATCTGGCGGCAGCGTTCGCAGGCACTGCATCAGCGTCACCTCCTTCGAGGTGACGATCCCCGCCTCGATCTCCGAAGGATGCAGGTCGCAGCGATGCCACTGCGCCCGACCGACGAGGTCCGGCGCAACCTGGCGTCCGCGCGCCAGGGTCACGTGCGGGAGCTC
>NZ_JBMCZA010000092.1:0-8160 GCF_048654705.1 Nocardioides sp. CPCC 206348 | reverse complement strand
GCGCGGGACGCCACTCCTCCGAGGGCCTTCAGCGCATGCAGGAGGACCGATCGATCGTCGGCGGTCTCCTCGCGCACCGGATGATCGTCACATCGCAGCGACTTCCTTGCAGTTGGCCATCCACAGGCTCGTCCACGGATCCACCGAAGCGCCTTGAACTGCGTCGGAGACGGCGCAGGACGAGCCGGCGGAGACGCGAAGCCGCTCCTTGGGTGGGTCGGCCGACGACGTCAGGCGGTCGCGACGGCCGTCAGGTCGCGGGCGAACGCCGCGCTCTGCTGCAGCAGTGACGCCGAGACGATGTCGATGACCCGTGGGTCGACGGCGAGTCCGACGTGCGAGGCGCGGACCTCGACGGCGCGACCTTCCGGGTCGATGCAGGCCTTCCAGTCGACGATGCCGTCGCGCCTGGAGTAGATGTTCGTCATCTGCACCTCGGTGGGCAGCGGCTCCTGGACCTCGACGAAGCTCAGGTGGGCGCACTCACCGCCGACGCAGTCGCTCGACATGACGCCGGGCAGGCCCGCGTCCGAGAGCAGGTTGAGGGCGCGCACGCCGCGGGTCAGCAGGGCGTGGTGCGCGGCCGGGGCGCGCATCGGGCTCCCCATCGTCACCAGTCCGGCGACGAGGTCGGGGCGGCGGGCGGCGAGCCCGCGGCCGATCATGCCGCCCAGGCTGTGCCCGACGATCTGCACCCGCGAGCCGCGTCGCTCGACGAGCCGCTCGAGTCGCGCCTCGAGGTCGAGCGCCGATTTCAGGGTGCAGTTGACGTTGGCGTGGATGTGCGAGCGGTAGGTGCGAAAACCGCGCTCGCGCAGTTCCCTGTTCATCCCGGCCAGCGTCCAGTCACCGGCGAGGAATCCGGGAATGAGCAGCACCGGCTCCGCGGCGCGGGCGGCAGCCCCTCCTGCGAAGGGAGTACGACGACGGGTGTGCCGGGCGGCGCCACGGCGGACCGCGAAGCGGCCGGCCTCGGTGACCACGCTGCCCTCGCGCAGGAGCGCCGCGAGTGCCGGGCGGCCGTAGCCGTCGGGCAGCAACCAGGGCGCCATCGTGTTGCTCACGTTCGGGATGTTACGTGGTTGAAACGACAACTTCCGGCAATTGGGCACACTGGAGCCATGTCTGGCCCCACGCAGAACGCGACCCCACCCGAAGTGACCATCTCGGATGAACTGCTCGCACCAGTGACCCCGACCATCGAGCTGTGCTACCAGACGTTCGGCGATCCGGGCTCCGATCCCCTGCTCCTGGTGATGGGCCTCGGCGGACCCATGACGTGGTGGGACACCGAGCTGTGCACCCAGCTGGCCGCGGCAGGCTTCTACGTCATCCGCTACGACAACCGCGACACCGGCAAGTCCACCCGCAGCCCCGGCCGCGTGCGTCGCGGTCACCTGGTCCGGGCCTTCGTCGGCGCACCCACCGCGGCGCCGTACTCCATCGCCGACCTGGCGGGCGACGCCTTCGGGCTGCTCGACCACCTCGGCATCGAGTCGGCGCACGTCGCCGGTGTGTCGATGGGAGGGATGGTCGCGCAGACCATGGCGCTCGAGTCGCCCGAACGGGTGCGCAGCCTGGCCAGCATCATGTCGACGACTGGGCGCCGCAGCGTCGGACGCCAGCACCCGAGCCTGATCCCGACGCTGATCGCCAAGCGCGGTCCGGAGCGCGAGGCGTACATCGCGGGCAGCGTCGCGGTCTGGAAGATCATCGGCTCCCCGCGGTTCCCCCAGACGGAGGAGAAGCTGCGCTCGCGCGCCGGGGACACCTACGACCGGGGCGTGTCCCGCGCCGGCGTCCTGCGCCAGATGATGGCGGTCCTCACCCAGGACGACCGCACCCGGGCACTCGCCGGCCTCACGGTGCCGACCGTGGTCCTGCACGGCCTGGCCGACAAGATGGTGCACGTCTCGGGCGGGCGCGCCACCGCCGCCGCGATCCCGGGCGCTCGCGTCACCCTGATCAGCGGCTGGGGCCACGACATGCCGGCAGCGCTGTTCCCGACGTACACCGCGGCCATCCGGAGCAACGCCGACCGCGCCACCCCACCCGCCTCCTGAGCCTCCCGCAGGGCCATCGCGTCTCCACAGCTCGCCGCTTCCGACCTCGTCCTCCACAGCACGTCCACGTCCGGACGACGGGGTCGGTCCGGCACTCCTAGTGTCTGCCTCCCGCGCCGGACAGGTCGGCGCACGAGGACCGAGGAGTGCAGATGGGACTGAGGACATTCGGTGTGCCGGCAGGGCTGGCGATGGTGGTCGCGGCCCTGGTCGCCGGGGTGCTCGCGTGGCCCGGCGACGCAGCGAGCGGCGACCGCGGACCGCGCTGGCAGCCGGCGGGCGACACGATCGTGGCCGTCGAGGGCGACGCCGACAACGGCTTCACCATCCATCACCACGACGGCACGACGCTCTTCCCGCCGACGCTGTCGGAGACCACGGCGGAGTGCAGCGAGTACGACACCGAGGTGCAGGTGGTCGCCTGCCAGGTCGAGGTCGAGACCTGGTTCCGCGACCTGGCCGACCTCCAGGCCGCGATCGCGTGGGCGAGGTACGACGCGTCGCGGCCCCGACCGCGGACCTAGACGGTCGCCTCCGCGCCGAGCACCCGCCCGGCGTTCGCGAGGTCCACGGTGAGGTTCTCGCCCGTCGACGGTTCGAACAGGTGCATGCGGCGGCCATCGACCCAGATCTCGGCCTCCTCCCCCTCCTTGATCCGGCTCGCACCGTCCAGGGAGACGACCAGCTGGGTGCGCATGCCCTCACCGTCGAGGTCCTTCTCGAGCTGCTGGAGCTGCTGGGTCACCTCGGGCGGGGACTCGAACGGGATGTAGGCGTAGGTCTCGTTGCCGAGCCACTCGACGACGTCGACCTTGGCGCGGAACGTCGAGCCCGTGCGGGCCTCCTCGGACGCCAGTGAGGCGTCCTCGAAGTGCTCGGGGCGGACGCCCGCGATGAGCAGCCCACGGCCGGCGACCCGCTCGGCCTTGTCCGCCGGGATCTCCACCTTCCCGAACGGCAGCTGCACCGAGGTCCCCTCGACCGTCGCCGGCAGGAAGTTCATCGGCGGCGAGCCGATGAAGCCCGCCACGAACAGGTTGCCCGGGTTCTCGTAGAGCTCACGCGGTGTGGCCAGCTGCTGGAGGACTCCCCGCTTGAGGACGGCGACGCGGTCGCCGAGCGTCATCGCCTCGGTCTGGTCGTGGGTGACGTAGACCGTCGTGATGCCGAGCCGCTTCTGCAGTCGCGAGATCTCGGTGCGCATCTGTCCGCGCAGCTTCGCGTCCAGGTTGGACAGCGGCTCGTCGAAGAGGAAGGCGTCGGCCTGCCGGACGATCGCTCGTCCCATCGCGACGCGCTGCCGCTGTCCACCGGACAGGTTGCCGGGCTTGCGCTCGAGGTGCTCGTCGAGCTCGAGCGTGGTCGACGCCTCGCGCACCAGCTTGTCGATCTCCGCCTCGGGCATCTTGGCGAGCCGGAGCGGGAACGCGATGTTCTCGTAGACCGTCAGGTGCGGGTAGAGCGCGTAGTTCTGGAAGACCATCGCCAGGTTGCGGTCGCGGGTCGCGAGGTCGTTGACCCGACGGTCCCCGATGACCATGTCGCCCGAGGTGATGTCCTCCAGCCCGACGATCATCCGCAGCAGGGTGGACTTCCCGCAGCCCGAGGGACCGACGAGGATCATGAACTCCCCGTCGGCGACATCGATCGAGATGTCGTTCACGGCAGGGAAGCCGTCGCCGTACTTCTTGACGATGTGGCTCATCGTGATGGCGGCCATGGCAGCAGCACCTATCCCTTCACTGCGCCGGAGGTCAGCCCGGCAACGATCTTGCGCTGGAAAATCAGGACGATGATGATGATCGGGATCGTGGCGATGACGGCGCCGGCAGCCAGCAACGACGCCGGTCGGTTGAACGGGTCGGCGCCGACGAAGAACGACAGCGAGGCCGGGATCGGTCGGGCGTTCTCGGTCGAGGTGAGCGAGATGCCGAAGACGAAGTCGTTCCAGGCGAAGAAGAAGGTCAGGATCGCCGCGGTGAACACACCCGGGGCGGCCAGCGGGACGATCACCTTGCGGAACGCCTGCCACGACGTGGCACCGTCGACCTGGGCCGCCTGCTCCATCTCCCACGGAATCTCCCGGAAGAACGCCGAGAGGGTCCAGATCGCCAGCGGGAGCGTGAAGGACATGTACGGGATGATCAGTCCGGGCCAGGTGTCGTAGAGACCGGTCACGCGCCACATGTCGAACAGCGGACCGACCAGGGACACCACCGGGAACATGGCGATCGCCAGGGACAACGACAGCACCAGCTTCTTGCCCTGGAACTCCAGGCGGGCAATGGCGTACGCCGCCAGGGTGGCCACCACGACCGAGAGCACCGTGGCAATCAGGCTGATGCCGATGGAGTTGAAGATCGCCCGCCGGAACTGCTCGTTGTCCCAGACCGCCTCGTAGTTGGCCCATCCGGCGCCGCCGCCGTCAGCGGGGAAGAACCCGGGACTGCCGTTGGTGATCGCGGTCTCGGACTTGAAGGACAGCGAGATGATCCAGGCGACGGGCAGCAGGCACCAGATCATGATCAACGTGCAGCCCACGACCAGTCCGACGCGACTCGTGATGCGACTGTTCATGTCAGGACTCCTGCCGTGCTTGGGCCAGGTCGACGCGGAAGAGTCTGACGATTCCGAAGGCGATCAGCAGGACGGAGAGGAAGAGCAACACCGACAACGCCGAGCCCATCCCGAGCTGGAACTGCTCGATGGTCTGCCGGTAGGTCAGGAAGCTGATCGACTCGGTCCTGACGGCACCGGACGTCATCACGAAGATGTTGTCGAAGATCCGGTACGCATCCAGGGCCCGGAACAGGACCGCGACCATGATCGCCGCCCGCATGTTCGGCAGGATCACCTTGGTCAGCCGTTGCGTCCAGGTGGCGCCGTCGACCTTCGCGGCCTCCAGCATGTCCTCGCTGACCTGGGCGAGGCCGGCCAGCAGGAGCAGCGACATGAACGGTGTGGTCTTCCAGATCTCCGAGACCATGATCGCCACCACGGCCGGGGTGGTCTCGCCGAACCAGTTGAAGTCGTCGCCGATGAACGGCAACCAGCCGTTGATGAAGCCGTTCTGGAAGGAGAACGCGAACTGCCAGGCGAAGCCCGAGACCACGGTGATGATGCCGTAGGGAATCAGGATCGACGTACGGATGACACCGCGAGCGAAGATCACCCGATGCATCACCATCGCGAAGATGAAGCCGATGACGAGCTCCACCGCGACGGTGACCACCATGTAGAGCACCGTGACGCCGGTGGTCTGCCAGAAGAGCGGGTCGCTCAGCGCGGTGAGGTAGTTGCTCAGCCCCACGAACTCACGATCGTCCGGGGCCGTCAGCGCGTAGTCGAAGGTCGAGAGATAGATCGCCCGCAGCATCGGGAACGCGGTGACGACCAGCATCAACACGATCGCCGGCGCCACCAGCTTCTGCCCCAGCCTGGTCTCTGCCCTGGCCCGGTCACTGAGGACCGGCTTGCCCGTCTTGGGCGCGGTCACGGCACTCACAGCAGCGACTTCCCTTCCAGCACGTCCTTCAGGTACTTCGCGGAATCTTCAGGGGTGCTGTCCGGATCGACCGAGTTCGGCGAGTGCCACCTGGCCTGGACGGCGCCGGAGATCATTGCGTAGAAGGCGCTCTTCGGACGGGGGCCACCCTCGTCGACGCTGGTCCGGTAGAGCTCGATCAGGTCCTTGGGGAACTGGCCGCTCGCGGCGACCTCGTCGTAGGCCGCGTTCGTCGAGGGCATCAGTCCCGCCTCGAGCGCCAGGTCCACCTGCGCCTGCTGGGAGGTGATGCACTCGGCCGCCTCGGTGGCCCAGTCCGGGTGCTCCGAGTAGGCACCCACCCCGATGTCGATGCCCCCGACCGGGGGCCTGGAGGCCTCGCCCTCGACCGTGGCCGGGTAGCGGGCCCAGCCGAGGTCGGCGAACTGTTCCTTGGTCGGCCCACCCGGCTTGTCGACGACGCCCTCGTAGTTCTTGTAGACGAAGGTCCAGTTGGTCATGAACTCGCCGGGCCCTTCCTTCGGGAACATCTGGCCCAGGCTGGTGCCCTCACGCGAGACGCTGAGGTCCGGTTGCGCAGCACTCGAGTCCGCGAGCTTCTGGACGATCGCAGCGGCCTTCCGACCGGCGTCGGAGCCGATGTCGACCTTGGCGTCCCGGCCGGCTTCGGTGTCCGAGACGATGGAGCCGCCCGCGCCCTGGACGAGGGCGTTGATCCACACGACGTAGGCCTCGTACTTGTCCGCCTGGACCCCGACCGTCCCGCCGTTGTCGGCAGCCGCGTCGATCACCTGGTCCCAGGTCACCGGCTTCGACATGTCGAGCCCCGCGGCCTCGGCCAGGGACTTCCGGTACCAGAGCACCTGGGTGTTGGCCCAGAGCGGGATCGCGTAGACCCGGTCCTGCCAGGTGACGGTGTCGGCCGCTCCGGCGAGGTACTCGCCCTCACCCTCGATGCTGGCCGCGACCTTGTCGGCGATCGGGCCCTCGACCTCCTTCAGCCAACCGGCGTTGGCGAACTCCGCGACGAAGACAGGGTCGAGGTTCATCAGGTCGGTCGACGAGTCCTCCGCGGCGAGCCGGCGGGCGAGCTGGGTGCGCTGGTCGGTTGCGCCCGTGGGCAGCAGCTGGACCTCGATGTCGTAGTCGCTGGTGCTGCACTCCCCGGCGTACCTCTCGAAGACGGGGACCCCGTCAGGGTTGACGTACCAGTTCAGCACCGGCTTGTCGGAGCCACCGCATGCAGCGAGAGTGCCGGCGGCCAGGACCGCCGTGGCCGCGAGAGCGACCTTCCGACGCCGTCTGCCCTGAGTCGAAAACATCAACCAGACCACCCCCTCCGAGTGTGGGTTGCGTCACTCAGGCCTACCGCAGCCGAGGGGGTGTTGTCCATCATTGGCGTCTGTCGAGGCCGAACCTTTACGCGTAGGTTGCGGGTCATGGCGCTCCATGTCGTGGCCGCCCGCACCGATCCCGCGCTGTTCCAGCTGCCGTGGTCAACGCCGCTGGCCGAGTGGGACAGGCAGTACGTCGTCCCGCTCCCGCTCGGCCTGTCGCGACACGTCGTCCGGGTGGTCCAGGTGAACCACCAGTTCCTCGCGGTCAAGGAGACCGAAGAGGCGATCGCGCTGCGTGAGTACGAAATGCTGCGAACGCTGCAGCGCCTCGGCCAGCCCGCCGTCGTACCGCGGGGTGTGGTGCGGGGACGCACCGACATCGAGGGCAACCCGTTGCCGACGGCGCTGCTCACCGAGCACCTGCACTACTCGTTGCCGTACCGCACGGTCTTCCAGCACGGCCTGCGTCCCGACCAGGTTCCTGCCCTCATCGACGCGCTCGTGGTGCTGCTCGTCCGGCTGCACCTGGCCGGCGTCTACTGGGGCGACGTGTCGTTGTCGAACGCGCTCTTCCGCCGCAGCGCAGGGGGATTCGCGGCCTACCTCGTCGACGCCGAGACCAGCGAGCACCACGAGTCCGTGTCGGACGCGATGCGCGAGCACGACGTCACCGTCGCGACCGAGAACATCTTCGCGGAGCTGATGGACCTGCAGGCCAGCGGCGACACCGACGTCGTCATCGACGGCTTCGAGATCGTCACCCAGCTCGGCGATCGCTACCACGCCCTGTGGGACGAGCTGACCGTCGCGGAGGAGTTCGGCACCGACGAGTGGTACCGGATCGAGCAGCGGATCGGGCGCCTCAACGACCTCGGCTTCGACGTCGACGAGCTCGACGTCCAGGCCGGGTCCGACCGCGTCCGGATCCAGCCCCGGGTGGTCGAAGCCGGACACCACTGCCGCGAGCTGCGCCAGCTGACCGGCCTCGACGTCGAGGACAGCCAGGCCCGCAAGCTGCTCAACGACCTGGCCGCGTTCACCGCCCACGGCGGGTACGACGACGAGGACCGCGAGACGGTGGCGCGACGGTGGCTGGCCACCGTCTACACGCCGATCGTCGAGATCCTGCCGATCGACCAGCGCCGCAAGATCGCACCGGCGGAGTTCTTCCACGAGGTGATGGAGCACCGGTGGGCGCTGTCGGACGTCGCCGGGCACGAGGTCAACATCTTCGACTCCGCCCGCGACTACGTCG
>NZ_JBMCZA010000091.1:0-1854 GCF_048654705.1 Nocardioides sp. CPCC 206348 | reverse complement strand
GAGAGCCACCCCCACGACGTCGAGATGACGATCGAGGCTCCGAACTACCACCGCTGACGCCCACCCCGGTCCTGGGGTGAAGGTTGCAGTCGCACGTTTCGTGTTCGCACGGCGCGCGAGCGTGGTAGGACTGGCAGACCCCCCGTCTGTCCCGCGCTCCACCGCTCTGTAGGAGAACGCTCCCGTGCGACGTTTGCATCTTGTTGCCCTCTTCCTCGGCCTGCTGGGCGTCCTGACGCTTCCGCTGGTGGCCCACGCGGCCGCTCTTCCGAAGCCCACGCTCACTCTCACAGCAACGTCGACCCCCACGGTGGGCGGAGATGTCACGCTCGCCGTGACCTCCACCGGCCTGAACACCGGGGACACCATCACTCTCGAGAAGTTCAACGGCCTGCTGTACAGCGCGGTGGCCACGGCTCCGGCCTCTTCCACCGGGACGGCCAGCTTCTCTGTCCCGGTGGCCAACACCAAGGCCGTGAAGTACCGCGTGAGCGTCAAGGCCAGCGCGACGCACCAGGCTGCCACCAGTGCCACCCTGACGGTGACGGGAGTGCTGGCTCAACCCGTGCTCACGCTCGCGCTTCAGGGCGATGCTGTCGTCAACACCCCCACCACGCTGGTGGCCACGGGAACTCATCTGGCGAACGGTGAAGCCGTCAAGCTGGAGAAGTGGGGTGGCCTCACCTGGGGCACTGCCGGGACTGCTCCGTACGACGCAGTCAGCGGGCGGGCCGTCTTCACCATCACTCCCGCCAACACGAACGTGGCTCGGTACCGTGCGACGGTGGTCAAGACGACCACTCACGCTGCGGCGGCCAGCCCGGAACTGCCGGTGACTGCGCTGGCCACTGCACCCGCCCCTGCACCGACCTGTGGCACCACTCCCGTGGTCAAGGCGGACGGCACGCCCTGGGTGTGCTCCTTCGGTGAGGAGTTCAACGCCAGCGAGCTCGACCGCACGAAGTGGACCCCTCAGACCAACTTCGTCAACGGCCGCCTGTACAGCGAGGGTCCTCCCTACGCCTACGCGTGCTACATCGACGACCCGTCGGTCATCAGCCAGTCCAACGGGACGCTCAAGCTCACCACCCGCAAGATGGCGTCCAACGTGCCCTGCCCGAAGTCTGCGGACAGCTCCAAGAACATCCCCGACGTGCCCTATGCCTCCGGTCAGGTGAGCACCTACGCCAGGTTCAACCAGGAGCACGGCCGGTTCGAGGCCCGGATGAAGTCTCCGGAGATCTCGCCTGACTCCCCGACCAAGCTCCACGAGGCCTTCTGGCTCTGGCCGGCCGTGGAGGCTGGGGAATCACTCTTCCCTGCCACCGGTGAGATCGACGTCAGCGAGACCTACTCGGAGTACCCGACCCTGTCGGTTCCCTTCCTGCACTACAACGCCACCGGGCCGACTCCGTACAACGGGAGCAACGCGGGCGTGGCCAACACCGCCTGGGACTGCGTGGCCAACCGGGGTGCCTGGAACACCTTCACCCTCGAGTGGGACGCCGACAAGCTCCAGATCTGGGTCAACGGCACGCTGTGCATGGTCAACACGTCCGGGAGCGCCATGCTGAACAAGAAGTACATCGTGGCCCTCACGTCTGCGATGGGACGAGCCTCGACCGGCTACGACGGCATTGACGCCGGCCCCAAGACGCTGGAAGTGGACTACGTCCACGTCTGGAAGTAGATCGCCGATCCTCGCTGAGGCCTGACCCATGCCTCGGATGTCCGTCCGGGTGACCGCCGGCGGTCGTTGGGGTCCGCGCGAGATCCCGCGTCAGTTCTGGAGGAGACGATCGCCGCCCTGCGCGGCCAGGTCACGATCGTCATCGTCACGCACAACATGCAACA
>NZ_JBMCZA010000090.1:4144-5725 GCF_048654705.1 Nocardioides sp. CPCC 206348 | reverse complement strand
GCGGTGCGCTACCGCCGGGCCCCCGAGCATCCGTTCCCGGCGGCGCTCGACGACGCCCTGGCGGCGTACGAATGGCTGATCGAGCAGGGCCACGCGCCCGAGCAGATCGCGGTTGCCGGTGATTCTGCGGGCGGTCACCTGGCAGTCGGCCTGCTGACGACGCTGGCCCAGGCGGGTCGGCCGATGCCGGCGGCATGCGCGTTGTTCTCGCCGCTGCTCGACCCTGCGCTCACCGAAGCGGTGCACCGCGACGCGCTCAACCCCGACCCGGTGCTCACGCCGACGTTCGCGGCGCGCTGCGCGGAGGCGTTCTACCCGGGCGGCAACTTCCGCGACCCGCGCCTCTCGCCGCTGACCGCGAACCTCATCCTGCTGAGCACGTTCCCGCCGATCCACACACACGTGGGCGGCACCGAGTGCTTCGCCGGTGACGCCGAGCGGCTGCACGAACGGCTCGACCGCGCGGGTGTCGAGAACAAGCTGATCGTGTCGCGCGGACAGGTGCATTCGTACGTCACGCTGTACCGCGCCGTACCCGAGGCGCGACGAGCGCTGCGTCGAGCCGCTACCTTCATGCGGGCGTGCATCGACGACGACGCCCCGTTCCCTGCTTCGAACCTGAGGATGAGCTCATGACCTGGTACCCGCTTGCTCCCGCCGATGACGAGTTCCTGCGCACCGCGCCGGCGCGCACCGTGAAGGTGCTCGACGTGCCCGTTCCGGTCGAGACCCTGTGGGCCGCACTGACCGCTGACGACGCCGTGGTGTCGTGGGGGCCCGGCGCGACCAAGGTCCGCTGGATCGGTGAACGCCCCTTCGGCGTCGGCACCGTGCGTGAGCTCACCATCGCCGGTGCGGTCACTGTGCACGAGCAGTTCTACCGATGGGACGAGGGCAAGCGGAAGTCGTTCTTCATTGCCGAGTCCACCCGCCCCGGCATCAAGCGGATGGCAGAGGACTACCTCGTCGAGTCGACGCCGACCGGTTCGCGTCTGACGTGGACGGTCGCCGTCGAGGTCGCGAAGCTCGCCGGTCCGACCGGACCGCTCGTCACGCCCGGGCTGTCGCTGGCCATCGGCACGATGGTGAAGGGCCTGAAGAAGAAGCTCACCGCCTGATCCACCTAGGGTGAGGGCCGTGGGAGACCTGGTCCGGTCCGCGGCGCTGAGCGGCTTCACCGAGGTCGTCGCCGAGGCCGGCGGCGACCCGGCGGCCATGCTGCGCCGGTTCGGGATCGACCCCGCGGCGCTGCTGGACGACGCTTCGCTGATCCCGCACGACGGTGTCGTGCAGGTGTTGGAGCACGCCGCCGAATCCACCGGATTGCCTGACCTGGGCCTGCGCGTCGGTGAGCGCCAGGACGAGGGCATGCTCGGCCTGCTGTCCGTGGTGATGCAGCACTCGGCGACCGTGGGGGAGGCGCTCGACGCGGCCGGCCGCTTCATGTTCGTGCACAGCCCGGCGGTCAGCGTGACGGCCCATCCGGAGCCCGATCCGTCGGCGATCGCCCTGGTGTACGCGACGACCTCGCCGCCGCCGGTGCGGCAGTTGAACGAGATGGTGCTGCACTTCGCGAACCGC
>NZ_JBMCZA010000090.1:3921-4134 GCF_048654705.1 Nocardioides sp. CPCC 206348 | reverse complement strand
GCCATGCTGCGCCGGTTCGGGATCGACCCCGCGGCGCTTCTGGACGACGCATCGCTGATCCCGCACGACGGAGTCGTGCAGGTGCTGGAGTACGCCGCCGAATCGACCGGGCTGCCCGATCTCGGCCTGCGCGTCGGTGAGCGCCAGGACGAGGGCATGCTCGGCCTCCTGTCGGTCGTGATGCAGCACTCCGCGACCGTGGGGGAGGCGCTG
>NZ_JBMCZA010000090.1:3051-3747 GCF_048654705.1 Nocardioides sp. CPCC 206348 | reverse complement strand
GCCGGTCAGGTTCGAACGCGATCGTGCGGCGCTGGTGTTCCCGGCCGACATGCTGGCGATGTCGTTGCCCGACGCGAACCCGCACGTGCGGCAGATGGGGCTCGACTACCTGTCCGCCCGCTTCGGCGACGGCGGGCAGGACGTGCGGTCGCAGGTGCGGGGCTACCTCGAACGGATCCTCGGCAACGGCTCCACCGACGTCGCCTCGGTCGGCGAGGCGCTGGGCCTGCACGGGCGCACACTGCAGCGCAGGTTGGCGGCCGCCGGGACGACGTACGGCGACGTGCTGGACGGAGTACGGCGCGATGCTGCGCTGCGCCACCTCGCCCACTCGGACCTGCCGCTCGCGCAGGTCGCGGCGGCGTTGGGCCTGGCCGACCAGTCGACGCTGACGCGGTACGTCGTGCGGTGGTTCGGCAAGCCGCCGTCGCGGCTGCGGCGCGAAGGTGTGTCGCGATCGGTCAAGAAAGCGTCGCGGTAGCCCAAGACGGCGCCGCACTCAGGTGTCAGGATCGGGGCATGAGCACTGATGCCACGACGAACACCGCCGACGCGTTGGCCGCGATCGGCGCGCGCACCATCCCCGAGTTCGAGGGCGTCCATGACGTCTGGCCGCGCGGTGACCGGCTGCGGGCCGTCCGCGCCGCGGCCGAGGCGTACAAGCCGCGGTTCAAGGCCCAGGGGCAGGTGAAGGCG
>NZ_JBMCZA010000090.1:1884-2998 GCF_048654705.1 Nocardioides sp. CPCC 206348 | reverse complement strand
TGATCGCGATGATCAACCGGATGATCGTCGTGCAGTACGACGACTGGGACGGCAAGGCGCGCACCCTGGTGTTCGAGCCGACGATGCCGGAGGGCTCGGCCGAGGCGCCGTTCTATGCCCAGCTCAATGCGCTGGTGGACAAGATCCCCGGCGGTCAGAAGTTCGCGTCGGTCGCGATGTTGAAGTACTACGCCGAGCCGCTGGACGCGCTGGAGAAGCTCGGCCTGTCGCCCGACGACATCGACTTCTGCACGTTCGACCACCTCCACGTGCAGGACCCGCGGATGATCATGGGCTCCACGTCGCTGGTGCCCGGTGAGACCGAGCCGCGCAAGCCGTTGTTCGGCAACGCGAAGATGCTGGTGCACGACCGCGAGCTCGCGACGCTCGAGTCGCTGCACCCGATGCAGTGGGCGTGGTACGTCGAGGACGGGCTCGACGGCGTCGACCCCGACGCATTCGTGAGGTTCAGCGGCGACATCGAGCTCGGCCCGGGGCTCACGCTGCTGTGGACGCCCGGCCACACCGACGGCAACCACTCCCTGTGCATCAACACCCCCGACGGCGTGTGGGTCTCCTCGGAGAACGGCATCTCGATCGACAACTGGCAGCCGGAGCTGTCGAAGATCCCCGGCGTGAGGAAGTACCACGAGCACTACGGGCGCGAGATCTGCCCGAACGCCAACACCCTCGAGGACGCGCAGGACCAGTACGACTCCATGGTCAAGGAGAAGACGATGGCGGACGCCTGCAACGACGACCCGCGCTTCCTGCAGATCCTGCCGTCGACCGAGCTCGCGGACTGGAAGCGGTTCTGGCCGGTGCGCCCGACGAAGTTCCAGGGCGGCATCTCGTACGGCACGATCACGCGGCCCGGTTCGTGACGGTGCGTGCGGCGGGGGACCGTCGGGGCGCGGTCGTCACCGGCGCCGGTCGCGGCCTGGGCAAGGAGATCGCCCGGCACCTGGTGGCCGAGGGGTACGCCGTGCTGGTCACGGACGTGGACCTCGCGCTGGCTCAGGCTGCTGCGGTGGAGCTGGGTTGTGAGGCCGCTGCGCTCGACGTGCGGGACGGTGCTCAGGTGGAGGCAGTTGCTTCCGGTGTCGTCGCCTCG
>NZ_JBMCZA010000090.1:0-1874 GCF_048654705.1 Nocardioides sp. CPCC 206348 | reverse complement strand
GGCGCCGGTCGCGGCCTGGGCAAGGAGATCGCCCGGCATCTGGTGGCCGAGGGCTACGCCGTACTCGTCACCGACGTGGACCTCGCGCTGGCCAGGGCTGCTGCGGCCGAGCTGGGTTGTGAGGCCGCTGTCCTGGACGTGCGGGACGGGGCGCAGGTCGAGGCTGTCGCTGCTTCCGTGGTCTCTTTCGCTGGACGGTTGGACGTGTGGGTCAACAACGCGGGCGTGCTCGTCACCGGCCCCGCGTGGGAGCAGGACGAGGCCACCCGCCGGCTGATGGTCGAGGTCAACACGCTGGGCGTCATGAACGGGACGGTCGGCGCGATCCTGGCGATGAAGGACAACGGTGGCGGCCACATCGTCAACATCGTGTCCCTGGCCGGCCTGGTCGCCGTACCGGGTGAGGGTGTCTACTCCGGGTCCAAGCACGGCGCGATCGGCTTCAGCCTCTCGACGCAGTGCGACCTGAACCTCGCGGGCCACCAGGACATCAACATCTCCTGCGTGTGCCCCGACGGCATCTGGACCCCGATGCTGCACGACAAGCTCGACGACCCGGAGGCGGCGCTGTCCTTCTCGGGCAAGCTGCTCAAGCCGTCCGAGGTCGTCGACGCCGTGGCTGCCGTGCTGCGGAAGCCGCGGCAGGTCACGGCGGTTCCCCGGTGGCGGGGTGTCCAGGTGCGGTTGTTCGACGCGATTCCTGATCTGAGCCTCAAGGCACTGCCGGTTGCCGTCGGCATGGGCAAGCGGCAACAGGCGAAGTTCCGCAAGAACGGTGTGCCCGAGTGACGGTCTTCATCACCGGCGGGCGCGGGTTCATCGCCCGCGCGCTGGCCGATCACCTGCGTGGACAGCGGATTCACACCTCGGGCGTGGACCTCGTCGCCGATCCTGCGTACGACGTCGTGGCGGGTTCCACGTCGTCGGGGGACGGGTGGCAGGAGCATGTTGCCGGGGCCGAGGTCGTGGTGCACACGGCCGCCCTGGTGACGAACACCGCGACGCACGACGAGGCGTGGCAGGTGAACGTACTGGGCACGCGACGCGCGCTGGACGCCGCGATCGCCGGCGGGGCGCGGCGGTTCGTGCACGTGTCGTCGGTCCGCGCCTTCGGCGACCTCGGCTGGCCGGACCAGGTCACCGAGGACCACCCGGTCCGCAATGACGGCGGCTCCTATGTCGACTCGAAGATCGCCAGCGAACAGGTCGTCCTGCAGGCGCACGCCGCCGGCCAGATCGAGGTGGTCGTGGTGCGCCCGGGCGACGTGTACGGCCCCGGCTCACGGCCCTGGACGATCCAGCCGGTGGGGTTGATCCGTAGCGGTGCCTTCGTGCTGCCGGCGATGGGTCGCGGGATCTTCAGTCCCGTGTACGTCGACGACCTGGTCGCCGGCCTGCAGCTGGCCGTGTCCCACCCCGCTGCTGCGGGGCAGGTCTTCACGATCGGCGGGGGAGTCGGGGTGACCTGCGCAGACTTCTTCGGCCACTACTACCGGATGCTCGGCAAGCGTGGCCCTCGGGTGCTGCCCACCCCTGTCGCCGTGGGCCTGGGGACAGTGGCTTCCCTGGGTGCGAGGGCGGTGGGTCGTCGTACGGAGGCGAGCGCGGAGACGATGCACTACTTCACCCGCACCGGCACGTACTCGATCGAGAAGGCGGGGCGCCTGCTCGGCTATGCGCCTGAGGTCGACCTGGATGAAGGCATGCGTCGGACCGAAGCGTGGCTGCGCGAGCGCGCCCTCATCTAGTGCGCGATGCGCCGGTGGTTGAGGTGCGAGGCGCGCCAGCGCCGAGCCTCGAAACCCGGTGGCTGTGGAGAACTCGGCCGATCTGGGTGAAGTGTCGGAGGGCTCTGGTCCAATACTCGTATGGCA